>NZ_CAMUDP010000002.1:0-132280 GCF_947087635.1 Anaerococcus tetradius | reverse complement strand
GTACGGTGGTGTGAGAGGTCGGTAGATGAATTAATCATTAACCTCCTACTCGATTAATAGTATAATGTGCTAAAGGAGTGTATATGAATACCAGAGATTACTTAGAAGGTTTATCTTTCGATGGCTATAAGTTTTTTGGAGCTCATAAGAAAGATAAGGGATATATATTTAGATTATTAGCAAAAGAGGCGAGTGAAGTATATATAATTGGAGATTTCAACAATTGGCAAAGACAAGCCATGAGGAAATATCCGACAGGAGTATTTTCTATAAGTATTGAAGATGCGAAAGAAGGGCAAAAGTATCAATACATCATTAAAAATTCTGATAAGGAATTTACAAAGATTGATCCTTATTCAAAAATGATTGATTATAAGGAAAAGTCATCAGTTCTTGTAGATGATGATTATAAATTTAAGTCAAAGAGGAAAAAAGCAACAAATAAAAATATTCTCCAGGTTCATCTTGCTACTTTATTTAAAGATAAAGATAAGACGAGTCATGAAATTTTCGATTCAATTATCGAGCATTGCCAAGCTAACAATTACACATCTGTATTGTTAATGCCCGTAAATGAGTATCAAAACTATAAGTACATGGGATATTCTGCCATGAACTTATTTTCCTATTCTGAAAGGTATGCAAGTGGACTTGACTTTAAGAAGTTTGTAGATAAGGCTCACAAAAATAATATAGAGCTTTTCCTAGAAGTCGACATTGGAGGATTTGATCCTGATAAAAATGGTCTTCTTCGATTTGATGGATCTAGTATGTACAATTACGATTATGAGGATATCATCTATAATTATTATGGGTCTATTAACTATGATTTAAGCAAGAATTTTACAAAATCTTATATACAAAGTGCTATAGCCTATTGGGTAAATGAGTATAAGTTAGATGGAATCTTACTTCCATCAGTTGAAAACTCTTTATATTGGCAGGGTGATAAGACTAGGGGAATCAACAAGAATAACATAGCTTTTATAGAAAATCTTATTTCCTATCTAAAGGCTAAGGATCTTTTGATTTTGGCTTCATTTAACGGTATTTATGATTTGGACCTATCTTTTGATATGGTTTTTGACAATAGAAGCAAGACCCTAATCAATATGCTAAAAGACCAAGCTATAAAAAGAGATTATTATAAAAACTTTATTAATGATATTATAGTAAATGATAGAAAAGATAGGATATTAGGTTTTTCTTATGTGGATTCCTATCAAAATGAAGCAAATCTTGCCATGAAGATGCATACTGATGATAAAAAGTTTGAGCAAGAGAAAGTTCTCTTTACCTTCCTCTTTAGCTTAAAAAGTCCTAAATTGCTCTTTATGGGAGATGATTGTGGAGATTTAAGAACTTATAGTATATATAATAAATTTGCTTTTGATTCTTACGAGAATAATCTTAAAGATATTAACAGATATTTTAGAGATATTAGCAAAGTTTTCATGAAAGAAAAGGCTCTTAATAGTAAGGACAGCTCGACTCAATACCTAGATATTGGCGGGTTTAGTCTTTATGCATACAAGAGAATTTATAAAGATGAACAGCTTCTAGTAATAATTAATTTTACTGATATTGATTACGAAATAAGAAGTGATTATTCTTTAGAAGAAATAATAAATACAGAAAGTCTTGAATATAAAGGCTCAGCTAATGTTAATGGCCTAGTTAATATTGGAGATAATATAAATATTAAAGGATTTTCTGCAGCGATATTTAGAATTAAGTAAAGAAAAGGAGCTGTTGCAAAATTATGAATAATCATCGTTCCATCATTAGAAGGTTCTTCTATTGATATTAGGACGATCTATTCATTCTGCAACAGCCCCTTTTTTAGATGTATTCTTTTTCTATTTCTTTTAGCTCATATTCATTTTCTATATTATGGGCTATATGGGTAAATCTTTCCAAAGCAATTTTTCTTGGAATTATACCAAGAAAATATCCGTTCTTTAAGGTTATACATACAAAGTTGTTATTAATCAAAAGCCTTAGAACATCTTCGAGATCGTAATTATCAAATAACATTGGCACTACTTGGTTCATTACTTCTTTAACTTTAATAGAAGCTAGTTTGTCTTCATCAAAAAGTGAAAGATTATCAAAGCTGGTGACTATACAAGATATGGAAATTAAACCTCTTACATGATTATCATCGTCTACTACTGGAATTATTTGATAACCAGAATTAGATAAGACGAGAACGGCATGGAGCAAGGAATCTTCCTCATGACATATTGCAACCTCAGAAGCAGGTATCATTAGATTTTCTGTTGGTCTATAAAACATATCTTTAAATTTTTTACTAATCATTTTACACCTCTCAAGGTAATTCTATCATATTCAACTTTATCTAATTATATTATAATATAGTTATTTGTATTTTTAATGTAGAAAAAGTCGTCAGACGAAAAATTATCTGACGACTTGATATGTAAGCACACCCAAAATCGAAGCTAAGACTTTAAGAAGTGTCCTATGAGTCCGACTCATGTTAGGTGACCTTACGGCACACAGAAAGGACTGCTTAATGCTGCTACGTTCCCGTCCTGACATGATTCACAGCTTCCTGTTGCGTAAGACCTAACAATCAACACCATTCTCATAAGTCTTAGATAAAGAATTAGTCCCTCAATTGGGATTTAAACCCTGCTATAGCGGATTGCAGGTTACAAGGCACCGCTAACTCCCCGTCTAGTGCATGGCGGAGAGCATGGGATTTGAACCCATGATACGCTTATATTACGTATACACGATTTCCAATCGTGCTCCTTCAACCACTCGGACAGCTCTCCTTACTACATTATTAAACTATACTTTTAATAAATGAAATATCAAATAAATTTATGATATGATCTTTACTTATTATTAGTTCCTAGTTATGGTATAATAAATCTGATAGAAAGGAAAAATTATGGCAAAAGCTTTGTATAGACAATACAGGCCCAAAACTTTTGACCAAGTCTTAGGTCAAGACAGGGTTGTCAATGTTCTTAAAAATCAAGTAAAAAATAAGAACTTTTCTCATGCTTATATTTTTGCAGGGGAAAGAGGTTGTGGCAAGACTACTTGTGCCAAAATCTTTGCTAAGGCTATTAATTGCCTTCATCCTGTCGATGGATCACCATGTCTTGAATGTGAAAATTGTAAGGCTATTGATGAAGAATCCACAATAGATATTATTGAGATGGATGCCGCAAGCAATAGAAGGATTGATGATATTAGAAATTTGAAAGATAATGTAATCTATCCACCAAACAAGCTAAGGTATAAGGTCTATATTATAGATGAGGCTCACATGATTACTAGGGAGGCTTTTAATGCCCTTCTTAAAATTATGGAAGAGCCGCCAAGTCATCTGGTTTTTATACTTGCGACAACTGAAATAGATAAAATTCCAAATACTATTTTATCCAGGGCTCAAAATTTTGAATTTAACAAAATTGAAGCAAAAAAAATTAAAGAGCAGATAAATCTAATCTTAGAAGATAAAAATATAGTAATGGAAAATGAAGCTATTGATCTTATAATTAGAAAAGCAAGCGGGGCTATGCGTGATGCTCTAAGTATCCTCGACCAAGTTCTATCATTTGATAAAGCTAAGTTTACTTTGGCAGAAGTTGAAAATTTATTGGGAGTAGTTGACTTTTTTGAAATAGATAAGCTGACTTCTTCTATTATTTCCTATAACCAAAGTGAGTCCTTATCCTATGTCTTTTCATTAAGGGAGAATAATAAATCCAACAAGGATATCCTAGACTCCCTAACTTTTTATCTTAGGGATATAATGATTTATAAAATGACGGGGGATGATAGGCTTTTTGAAAATGAAGAAAGAGCTGATTTTATCAAAAAAAGAGCGGCTGAGCTTGAGATAGATAGATTATTAGATATGCTTGATATACTCAGTGATTATTCTAACAAGTTAAGGTCTGCCGATAATACAGATTTGATAATAGAGCTAATGCTTGTTAGACTTATAACGAGTAAGGATATTAAATCAATAGATTCAAGACTTAGGGCTTTGGAAGAAAGTAAAGATGATGATATAGTAAGTATTATTAATAAGCTAGTTGATGATAAGTTAGCTAAGATTGATCTTGATGAAATAAAGAGCGTAGAAGCTAGGGATACAATAGGCAAGTTTAATATAAACAAAGTCGATGAAGATAATAAAGCTATCGATAAAAATTATGAAATAATAAATAATGAGAAGCTAAATGAAGTTATAGAATCCAATGATTCGGCTAAAGAAGAAAAGCATTCTCCTATAGATAATGAAAGCTCGGATTTTTCTAGCTCCATAGAGCTTGCCCCAAGAGTTATTGATGACATAAGAGCAATGATTATAAAGACTGCTGGTAGGATGCTAAAAACTATGTTTGAATCAGATGGTTTTAACTATACTTACAAAAAGGGAAACTTTACTTTGTATCTAAAGGACGATTTTTACGGGATTTTCATCCAAACCAAGACAGAAGATATTAGAAGTCAATTAAATGAAATCCTAGATGAGGACCTTGTATTTTCTATTGATAATTATTCAAATATAGAAAAAAATAAAGAAAAAAAAACTAGCTCTTTAGCAAATGACCATAAGAATAATAAGGATATTGAAGTAAGAGCTAATGACTTAGAAAATAAGATTAATCATAAGAAAGAAACTAATAGAGAGCCTTCAAATATAGACAGATTGAAGGAAATATTTAAGGAAGAATTAATAATTAAGTAAGAAAAGGAGAAAATTATGGCAAGAGGCGGATTTAGACCAGGTGCACCAAATATGAACAATATGATGAAACAAGTTAAGAAGATGCAAGAGCAAATGGAAAAGGCTCAAGCAGAGATAGAAGAAAAAGAATTCTCTTCAACTGCTGGAGGTGGAGTAATAGAAGCTACTGTTAATGGCAAAAAAGAAGTTTTAGCTATTAAGATTAATCCAGATGTTGTTGATCCAGAAGATGTGGAAATGTTAGAAGACCTTATAATGGTTGCAATTAACGATGCCATGGCAAAGGCAGCAAGTTATAATGAAGAAACTATGGGTAGATTAACAGGTGGAATTAATATTCCTGGTTTAATGTAATGGCCCTTTATCCGGAATCTCTAGTAAATTTAATTGACGAGTTCCAAAAATTACCAACCATAGGTCGCAAGAGTGCAGAAAGACTAGCCATGTCTATTGTAGATAGGGATAAGGATTCTGTTGATGAATTTGCAAAAAGTTTATTAGAAGTAAAATCGAGGATTCATTCTTGTGAAATATGTGGAAATTTAACAGAAGAAGACATTTGTGATATTTGTAAGGATATAACTAGAAACGAAGAATGTTTGTGTATAGTTGAAGATGTGAAAAATCTTATAGCAATAGAAAAATCCCACGCCTACAGGGGACGCTACCATGTCCTAGGTGGGCTGATTTCGCCTTCTGATGATATAGGTCCTGATAAGTTAAATGTCGATAAATTACTGGAGAGAATTGACAAAGAAGATATAAAAGAAGTTATATTGGCTATTTCATCTACAATAGAAGGGGAGACAACAAGTCTGTTTTTGACAGGCCTTCTATCGAATAAGAATGTGAAAATCACAAAGCTTGCTCAAGGTATCCCTGTTGGATCTAATCTTGAGTACTTTGACCAATTAACTTTAGAGAGAGCACTAGAAGATAGGAGAGAAATAGTTGATTAAAATAAAAAAAATCATCTTTATTATCCTTGGGATTTTTGTCTTAACTTCTTGTTCGTCATTTAAGAAAGCTACTAAAAAAGAAGCCTTAGAAGGTTCCCATGCCGAGTATTCTAAGCCAGTATCCAACAAAATTAGAATTAAGACGACAAGCTTTTCGTCAGCAATCTTGCTTGATTGCATGAAGGATGATAACGATACTTATGATGTCGAGCATTGCAAGTCTTTTTCGGAAGTCCAAAATGGAGATTTTGATATAGCCCTAGTACCGGCAATATTAGCTCCAAGTATCTATAATTCAAGTAAGCAATCTGTTGAAATTTCGGCAATAACCCTTCTTAACAACCTCTATGCAGTCAGTAAATCTGAGATATTGACTCCTAAGGCTTTGATTGGAAAGGTTATTTATATACCAGATTTAGGAGATAGCTACCAAAACATGATAGATGCTAAGCTTGGTATATTAAAGAAACTATTTGGTGTAAAAATTGAAAGATATAAGGATTCACAAGAACTCAAAGAAATTCTAGACAAAGATGATTTTGCAATAGCTATTGTTTCAGAACCGAATTTGTCTAAAGTAGCAGGCCATGTCGATAATATATATAGGATTTCTGATATGCTATCTTTTTTTCCAATTAAAAGCAATGGAAAACTAGATGATTTTATTTCGGAAGTAATCCTTGTAAATAAAAATTTTCTTAAAGACAACAAAGAAGCCTTCGATAAATTCCTAGATGATTACAAGGCAAGCCAAGCGAAAATCAAAAATGATTCAAAAATTTCAACAGATGTAATAAATAAGTATGATATAAACAATCAAGACGCTATTAACATATATCAAAATATGAATAATGTCTACATAGAAGGTGATACTATGGTGGGAATGTATAATCTTTTCTTAGATTATCTAGAAAAAGCTAAATTAGATTTCTATCAAGGTGATAGGCCATCGGATGATTTTTATTATAGAAAATAGTAAGGATATAGACTAGATGTTTAATGAAGAAATGTACTTGAAAAACAAAGATAAATTTCAAGATATGTGCAAAAAAGTAAAAGAAGATCCTTTACTTCAAAGTTTTCATATATATCCCCAAGCAGGCTGGTTAAATGACCCTAATGGCTTGTGCTATTTCGATGGTAAATACCATATTTACTTTCAATATTCACCTTTAGATGAAAAAAAGTCTGATGTTTTGTGGGGACATGTGAGTAGCCCTGATTTTATAAACTACAAAAGAGAAGACCCCTTCATTTTTCCTGATACGAGGCTTGATTATGGTGGAGCTTACTCAGGATCTGCCTTTGTAAAAGATAATAAAATCAATTTCTTCTATACTGGAAATGTCAAGCACAAGGGAGATTTTGACTATATTAGGCAGGGTAGGGAACACAATACAATAAAAATTATATCGGATGGATATGATTTTGATGAGAAAAAATTGATATTGTCGAATGATGACTACCCATCCGATATGACCAAACATGTAAGAGATCCCAAAATATACCAAAAAGACGGGACTTATTATATGTTCTTGGGTGCAAGATCAGTAGAAGATAAGGGCCTAGTATTAGTTTTTAAATCAACAGATTTAGAAAACTTTACCTATCATATGAGAATTGAAAGTCAAAGTAAATTTGGCTATATGTGGGAATGCCCTGACTTTTTTAGCATAGATGATAGAGATTTTCTTATACTTTGTCCTCAGGGTTTAGAAAGTGAAGAATACAAGTATCAAAATATATACCAGGCTGGCTACTTTACAATAAAAATTGATTTATTAAGCAAGAAATACGAATTGGCGAACTTCGAAGAATTAGACTATGGTTTTGATTTCTATGCTCCTCAAAGCTTTGAGGATTCTAAAGGAAGGCGAATCCTTATAGGATGGATGGGTATGCCAGACGCTAGCTATACAAATCCAAGTGTAGCATACAAATGGCAACATTGCTTGACAATTCCTAGGCAACTTACAGTCATAGATGGTAAAATTTATCAAAATCCAATAAAGGAACTTGAGAAGCTTAGAAAAGAAAAATTGCAAATACCACCAACCAATCATTATGATGAACTTGTTTTTGAAGCGATAGCAGAAGATATATCAGAAGGTTTTTCTATACATCTAAGAAAAGATGTAAGCTTAAAATATGAAAAAGGAATTCTGGAACTTGCTATGGGCAAATCTTCCGCAGGGAGAACAAGAAGAAAAGTTAAAGTGGAAAAAATAAATAGTTTAAGAATATACTCAGACAGATCTTCTATAGAAATATTTATAAACAAAGGAGAATATGTTCTTTCCACAAGAGTCTACTCTAAAGAAGCAGACTTTTACTCAGAAAACTTAGAATTTAGCTTATATAGGTTAAACTCTTTTAGCTTTATAGAATAAAACTTAGTTAAGTTTACCAAAAATTAGCTATAAAAAAACTAACGAACTTCCATGGATAGAAAACCAATCCATGGATTTTTTAATACAAACTAATCAAGATTAGCAAATCACTTTAAGCTAAACAATAATTTAAAACTTAAAAAACTGCTTTATATATAGTTTGAATAAGAGAAAATTAGACATGTCGAGAGCTAGGTATTTTTCTATGCATGCAATTATTAAGCTATAGGTGTTTTTATATCGCAAAGATTTAAAAATATAAATTATACAGTTCATATATGTTAATACTTCGAATAAAAAAGGGCCTTAATCGGCCTCTATAACTTCTATTATACTTTTTTGTTTTTAGCTACAAACATATGATTTTATACGCCTTAGTCTGCCTTTAAACACTGAATAGTGTATAAATTTTTATTTATACGTTGATATTCCATTAAATATCTTCATGTGGCTATATGATTATTGCATGGTGGAGATGAAGGGGGTCGAACCCTTGTCCGTGGAAGATAATTCAATAGCATCTACAAGTTTAGTTATATTTATATTTTTGCATAAAAAATCAAAATACAACCAAAAATTTTTACGCTAGCTTCATAGTACTGATTGTATGGCAAAGCTTACATACAATAGTTGTCGCTTAAATTATGAAACGAATGTTAGGCTTGCGACAAGCTTAACATTCATTGCCGGCCTTAATTAGGCAGCTAGTGCGAAGTTTGCTTCGCTATTGTTGTTTGCGTTTATATTTAATTGCTAATTTACGTTTTGGCATACGACCTGCAACTAGAGATTTCCCAACCACGTCGAAACCAAGTCATCCCCATTTAGTTTATTATACTTGCTAAAAAAAGCTTGTCAAAAGGAATGATTTTGGTTAGAATATATTTAAGAAAAGGTTTATTTCAATTTATTTTTATACATTTGGGTATATATAATATATGAATGTTTCTTTTTTAAGGAGGAATTATGAGAAATTCTAATAAAATTGCAGCTATGCTTTTAGCTGGTGGACAAGGCTCAAGACTTAAAGCTTTAACTAGAGATATGGCAAAACCTGTTGTACCTTTTGGTGGAAAATACAAAATCATAGATTTTGCCTTAAGTAATTCAACAAATTCTGACATTAAGGATATAGGAGTTTTAACTCAATATAAACCACAATTATTAAATCAACATCTTGGAATTGGTGCACCTTGGGATTATGACAGAAATTTTGGCGGTCTTAGGATACTTACACCATATTATACAGAAGATGGTGGTAGGTGGTTTGAAGGAACTGCTTCAGCAATCTTTGAAAATATAAATTATCTTGACGAGGTTAATCCAGAGTATGTTTTAATTTTATCAGGGGATCACATCTACAAGATGGATTATAGGGAGCTTTTAGATGTTCATAAGAAAAATGGTGCAGATGCTACAATTGCTGTAATGGAAGTTGATTGGGATGAGGCATCTAGGTTTGGTATTATGAATACTGATGAGAATGATAGGATAGTTGAGTTTGAAGAAAAACCTCAAAATCCTAAATCAAATCTAGCTTCAATGGGAATTTATATATTTAATTGGCAAGTTTTAAGAAGAGAATTGATAGAAGATAGTAAAAATAAAGATTCTTCTAATGATTTTGGTAAGGACATAATTCCTAAAATGCTTGCAGAGGGCATGAATTTATATGTTTATAAATTCGATGGATATTGGAAAGACGTTGGAACTGTAAGAAGTTTTTGGCAAGCTAATCTCGACTTGATTGATCCTGAAAATGAATTAGATATTTACGATGAAAATTGGAAAATTTATACAGCTTCTCTTAATTTGCCTCCTCACAGAATTGGAAAGACTGGAGAACTTTGCGATTGTTTAGTTAATGAAGCTTGTGTTATTGATGGAATAGTTTGTAATTCTGTTTTATTTTCTAGTGTAGAAGTTGAAGAGGGAGCAGAAGTATATAATTCGGTTTTGCTTAACGGAGTTAAGGTAAAAAGTGGAGTTAAGATATATAATTGCGTAGTTGCCTCAGATATGGAAATTACTCAAAATATCGGTAAGGAAGATGACAGCAAAGTTTATTTAGTTAGCAATGAAGGTATTGAGGAGGAGTAATATGCCTAGTATAGTAGCTTTGATATATAGTTCAGAATTTGATGAAAGAAATTATGGTGCTTTGTGTAAAAGTAGACCAGATTATATGCTACCTTTTGGTGGAAGATATAGAGTTATTGACTTTGCTCTATCAAATGTTACCAATCACGATATTTCAAGAGTAGTTCTTTATGCAAATAGGATGATGAGGTCTACCTTAGATCATATAGGTAATGGTAAGAGTTGGGAATTAAATAGGAGAAATGGTGGTCTATTGATCAATCCTCCAAAATATTCTTCAAAAGAGAATTTAAGTGAGATTGAAACCTATTATGATACTATAAGATATTTTGAAGATCATAAATCTGATTATATATTTATTAATAACCCAATGTATATTAATAAGGTTGATATTACTGATGCAAAGGAAACCATGGAATCCAATGATTTAGATTGTTTGATTTTCTCTACCAAAACAGAAGATACAGATGGTTATTACCTAAATAGAAGAATTATTTCTTCTGATGAAGATGGTAAGCCTTCTTCTGTCGGTCTAAATCTTGGTTTGTCTGATCAGATAGATTTGTTCCTAGGTTCTATTATGATTAAGAGAGATTTATTCTTGAGAATATTGAGAATGGCTATGGAAAGGGATTCTCAAATGTCCTTCCTAAATGCTCTTTTCACTTTTGCATCTGATATGAAGATTGATTTTTATAGGCATAACAAAGAGTTTGAAATTATAACTGACATCAATTCGTTTTTTGATGCAAATATGAAGTTATTAAATAGAGCCGACTTTGATCAACTCTTCTATGAAGATGGTCTAGTTTATACTAAATCTAAGGATGAACCATCTACTTCATATACCAAGGAATCAAGTACCAAAAACTCCCTTATAGCTAATGGATCTATTATTAGGGGTAATGTAGAAAATTCTATTATTTTTAGGGGTGTTAGCATAGGAAAGGGAGCAGTTGTTAAAAATTCTATTATTTTCCAAGATTCAGTTATATCAGATGGAGCAATTCTAAATTATGCTATAACTGACAAGGGAACTTATGTAGGTAAAGATACAAGGTTATTTGGTAATAGATCACATCCATATGTTACAGCTAAGGATGAAGAATTGGAGAAAGGAATCTAAGATGAACGTTCTTTTTCTTACGGGAGAAGCAGTTCCTTTTATTAAGACAGGAGGCCTTGCCGATGTGGCGGGGGCTCTTCCAAAGGAATTGGTAAAAAAAGGTGTTGATTGTAGGGCGGTTCTTCCATTGTATAAGTTTATAGGTGAAGAATTTAGGCTCAAAATGGAAAAAGTCACAGAATTTTTTGTGGATTTAGATTGGAAGCATCAGTATGCTGGTGTCTATCAATTAAAATGGGATGGAGTTATTTTCTATTTTATCGACAATCTTGAGTATTTTGACAGAGATGGAATCTACGGATATGATGATGACGCTGAAAGATTTATATATTTTTCTAAAGCGTGTACTTTGCTAGGCAAAGAAATAAATTTCAAGCCAGACATAATCCATACTAATGATTGGCATACTGCCATGGTTAATGTATTCGTAAATGATTTTAGAAAAGGCGATTCTTATTATGATGATGTGAGAAGCTTATTTACAATACATAATTTGAAATATCAAGGGGTTTTTGATCCTGATAATCTAAGGCTAGCTGGCTTAGATGGTTCATATTTTAATGAAAATGATCTTAAATATTTCGATGCTATTAACTTCGTTAAGGGTGGAATAGTGCATTCTAGTGCATTAAATACTGTATCAGAAAATTACGCAAGAGAAATACAATATCCATTCTATGGGGAAGGACTCGATGGAGTTATTAGAAAATATGCTTATAAGTTAAGTGGAATAGTTAATGGGGTAGATTTTGATATTTGGGATCCTGCAACAGATGCTGTGATATCGTCTAACTATAGTGCAAATAAAATTGATGGAAAAGTGGAAAACAAACTTGATTTGCAAAAAATGTATGGACTGCCTGAAAGAAGTGATGTGCCTCTTATAGGTATCTGTTCAAGACTTACCGAGATGAAGGGTTTGGACTTAGTAAGATACATAATGGATGAGTTATTACAAGAAGATGTTCAGTTTGTCGTGTTAGGAACTGGCGATTATACTTACGAAGAGATGTTTAAGTATTTTGAATGGAAATATCCTGACAAAGTAGCGGCAAGAATCTATTATAGTGGTGATGAAAGTCATAAAATCTATGCAGGAAGTGACTTTTATCTAATGCCAAGTATATCCGAACCTTGTGGTATAAGTCAGTTGATAGCTATGAGATACGGATCCTTACCAATAGTAAGGGAAGCTGGTGGTCTAAAAGACACAGTTAGTCCATATAATGAATTTACAGGAGAGGGGACAGGATTTTCTTTCGCAAATATCAATGCTCATGAGCTTCTTTTCTGCATAAAAGATGCATTAAAATTATATAAGGATAATAAGGAAGCTTTTGATAAATTGGTAATTAATGCTATGGAGCAAAATAATGATTGGGAGAAATCCGGAGAAAAGTATTTAGATTTATACAATGAAATTAAAGCAAAATAGAAACAAAGAAAGAAAGCTATTAAAAAGAATACAAAGTTTTTTGTATTCTTTTTATGCGAAAAATGCAAATAATGCTAGAATTAATGAAGTTTATGACTGCCTGTGCAGGGCATTAATGGAAGATATAGGTGAAATTTGGGTTGAAAGTAAATCCGATGAGAGTGAATTTGAGGTATATATTCTAAGTTTCGAATACCTGCCTGGTAAATTCATAGAAAGAAATATTGCTAAGCTCAATAAAGAAGAAGAAATCAGAGAAGTTTTAAGAGAAATAGGTTTTTCATATGAAGAAGTGATAGCTTTTGAAAAAGAAGCTAGTCTGGGTGTAGGAGACATTGGCATCGGTTCAAGTTATCTAATAAATGAATTAGCTAATAGAAAGATTAGATCTGTTGCCTACGCTTTGCGTTATGAGAATGGAAATCTCAAACAAAAATTAATTGATGGAATGCAGGTAGAATATTCTGATTATTGGCTAGCAGAAGGATCAAATTGGGAACACAAAAAGGGTTTCTCTTACGAATTAAACATAGATGGAAAAAAACATAAATCAATTGCCCATGATGTGGCAATACTAAATGACAGGGCGGATTTTGTTTCGACACTTAGGCTTCTACAATCAGAACCAACAAAGGCAGTTAGCTATGCTGACTTTACCAGAGGCGATATATTTAAAGCCTATGATGATTACATAAGCACTAGTTCCATCAACCAATTTCTTTATATAGATGACTCTTCCTACGATGGAAAGCTTCTAAGGCTTAAGCAGGAATATTTCTATTCAGCAAGTGCAATAAGGGATATTATCAAAAGATATATGAACAGATATGAGAGTATTGATGGAATAGATGAGAGAGTGAAAATCTTTGCTCATGATATCCATCCTACTATTGCCCTAGTTGAGTTTATCAGAATCCTAAATAGTCGTTTTCATATAAGTATAAAAGAGGCTATTTTTATAGCGAGGAGAGTTTTTGAACATATGGCTTTTTCTATTACTGGTGATAGCCTTGAAACTTATCCGGTAGATATGATTAAAAGAGTAAATCCAGAAATTCTTGATACGATAATACTAATTCAGGATGTGTTAATTAAAGAAGATCCAAGTTATTATTTGATTAAGAATGGATATGTTTTGTTTAAAAATATCAATCTTGCTCTATCTAACGATTATATATTCCTATCAAAAATATTAAAAGAAGAGAAAACTGCTATTAGGAAGCTATCATACACTAATTTTGGTACAGATAGGCTTATGTATGCAGAACAAAATAATTATAGATTAATGGAAATCTTCCAAAAAAATGGAATATCAGATTTATCTGTAGGGGAGATTTTAAAAATTGACAAATTAGGAAATAAGGGAAGTTTTATTGATGATTTAGAAGAAGTCAAATATAGAAATAAGCTCGACTTAATAAAATTATCTGGTGAAAAACTCAATCCTTATGCTATATTTGATGTACATTTATCCATAGTTCATGAAAGTAAAAGACAAATCCTTAATGCTTTGGCTATTGCTTATAAGTATTATTTAATTAAACAAAATACCAACTTGAGAGTTACTCCTTGTACTTACGTTTTTGCAGGTAAGGCAAATGTGGGATATTTTATGGCCAAGGAAACTATTAAATTTATACTTGCCCTAAAAAAGATGATTGATAAGGATAAGTTTATAAGAGAAAAGATAAAAATAATTTTTGTTGAAGACGTAAATGTATTTAAGTCAAAGATTATTTTAAGGGCCGGTGATATTTACAATAACATGACCCTCGCAACTCTCGACAACCAAGATTTTCATATGTTAAACTCAGCCTTCAATATGTCAAATATTTTAACTAGCCAAGGTGGAATTAGCAAGAATATCTCCGAGAAGAATTCCTTCTATAAATTAGGAGATACTTACAAGATAATAATTGATGATGGTCTTTTTGCTAGATATGATGCAAATAATTTCTACTACAATAATGATATGGTAAAATATACGGTAGATAATCTAATAAGAGAAAGTTATGAAAATTTCCCATATGATTTTAAAGTGATGTATGACCAAATCATGATGTACAATGACTCTTTTAGAGTTTTTAAGGATTTGAGCGATTTAGTCGATAAGAGAAGACAGATTGAAACTGACTATTTAGATAAGGATAAGTGGGTCAACAACGAAATAGACAATATACTATGGGCAAATAATTTTAAATTAGATAATAAAATTATAAGGAACGGTATTGATGGTAGACAAAACAACCGCATTTGAAGAAAAAATTAAAAATCTTACTTACGAGAAAATAGAAGATGAAAAGCTTGGGGCAATCTATAGCAAAGAGAAAACTATCTTTAGAGTATTTTCACCCACTAGTGAGTCGGTAGAACTTCTCATAAGTGATGATTACAGAAAAACTAGGAAAGATAAATATCCTATGAAAAGAAACGAACTGGGCATATGTGAAATTTCTCTAGAAGGTGACTTAAAAGGATATTTCTATAATTATTTAGTCGATGGAAAATACGAAGTTACAGATCCTTATTCTTTTTCATCATCAATTAACAGTTTGGCTTCTGCAGTAATAGATTTAAAAGATAGCGACCCTTGTGGTTTTAGAGAGCAAAAATCTCCTGATAATAAAGAAGAAGATGCCATAATCTATGAAATGAGTGTCAAAGATTATACAGCAGATATTAGTAGTGGTGTAAAAAATATGGGCAAGTATCTCGGTCTTAGTGAAGAAGATACAAAATTTAAGGGTGTTAAGACTGGGATTGACAATATTAAGGAATTAGGTATAAGCCATGTCCAACTTCTTCCTATATATGACTTCATATCAGTTGACGAAGATGATGCCAAGTTTTTTGATGATGATAATTATAACTGGGGTTATGATCCAGAATTATATTTTGCTCCCGAAGGCTCCTATGCGACAGATCCCTACGACCCGATTTCTAAAATAAAAGAATTAAAAAAGATGGTTCAGGCCTTTCATAAAAATAATATTTCGGTTGTTATGGATGTTGTTTACAATCACACCTTCAAATCCTACGATTCTAATTTAGAAACTTTAGCTAAAGGGTATTATCATAGGATGAATGATGATGGAAGTTTTTCTAACGGCTCAGGAGTTGGCAATGAAATTAACAGTCAAAATCCTTTTGTTAGAAAGCTTATAATTGATTCGCTCTGCCATTGGGCTAGGGAATACAAAATTGACGGTTTTAGATTTGATTTGATGGCCCTAATTGATATAGATACGATACAGCTCGCCCTCAAAAAACTTAGAAGAATAAATCCTAATATAATTATATATGGTGAACCTTGGATGGCTTTTTATTCTCCATTAGCTTTTGATAAACAAATTCTTAAGGGATCTCAAAGATCAAAATCCTTTGCGGTTTTTAATGATGATTTCAGAGATGCTATAAAGGGAGATGCAAATGGTTACGAAAAAGGATATATACAGGGGATTTTCTCTAATAAGTTGGCTATAGAAACTGGTATAGCAGGATCAATTGCCTATGATGAGAAGAGAATTGGTTTTACTGATAAGGCAAGTGAGACAATAAACTATTTTAACTGTCATGATAATCTGATTTTATATGATAAGCTTGCTATATCTTTGAATGAATATGATAATATAGATGATTATGTAAAGTTGGCTTTAGGAATTATCTTTTTGTCTTTCGGTAAGCCTTTTATCTATGAAGGCAATGAGTTTAATCATAGTAAAAATAACGATGCTAACTCTTATAGATCACCCCTTAGGAATAATTCGGTTAAATGGCAAGATAAGCTTGACAATATGGATATATTTAACTACCTTAAAGCTCTAATCGAAATAAGGAAATCGATGGAAGTATTTAGCCATACGGATGCTCAATTTATTAGGGATAATTTAAGTTTTATGGAAAATATTCCAGACTCTTCAATAATATATAAAATTAAAAATGAAGATGATACTTATTTAATTGCAATTAATGCTTTAGATGATAGATTTTTCCTTGATAAAGAAAGTTTGAACAGCTTTATAGGCTATCCTACTTACAAAATTAGAAAAATCTTTTCTAAAGAGGGTATAAATAAGACAGATGAAGATATTAGCGAAGCTTTAATTATTGAAGGTAAATCAGTTAATTTATTTAAGTTAGGAGTAGAAAATGGATTATAAAGAAATTTACAAAAAATGGTTAGAAGACGATAGATTTGATGATGAAACAAAAAAAGATCTTTTAAGTATAAAGGATGATGATGAAGAAATAAAAGATAGGTTCCACCAATCACTAAAGTTTGGAACAGCTGGTCTTCGTGGTAAATTAGGTGCTGGTACAAACAGGATGAATGTTTATAATGTTGCTCAAGCTACTCAAGGCTTTGCTGATACCATAGCCGAAGCTGGCGATGAAGCTAAGAAAAAGGGCGTGGCAATTGCCTATGATGTGAGACATAAATCTGAAGAATTCGCAAAAGTTACCGCCGAAGTTTTCGCTGCAAATGGCATCAAGGTATATATCCACAAGGAAATTCAACCTACACCAGTTTGTTCATATACAATTAGGAAATTAGGAAATGTTGCTGGAGTTATGGTAACAGCCAGCCACAATCCAAGGGAATACAACGGCTATAAGGCTTATAACCATGAAGGTAGTCAAATTCTTGATGAAACTGCTGATAAAATTTTAGGTCATATAGCTGAACATCCAGACTTTTTCGAGATTCCAAGAATGGATTTTGATAAAGCCTTAGAGGAAGGCATAGTTGAATATGTTGATGACCAATTAATCGAAGATTACATCAAGGAAGTAAAGGCATGCACAATTAATGATGAAGCTATAGATAAAAATATCAATGTAGTATATACACCTCTTAACGGATGTGGAAACAAATTGGTAAGAAGGATTCTTGATGAAAGAAGATTTAAGAATGTCCATATTGTTAAAGAACAAGAAAATCCAGATCCTGACTTTACTACAGTAGGCTATCCAAATCCAGAAGACCCAAAAGCTTTCAAATATTCAGAAACTTTAGGAAAAGAAGTTGGGGCTGACTTACTATTAGCAACTGATCCTGATTCAGATAGATGTGCTGTTGAAATTAGGGATAAAGATGGCGAATATAAATTCCTAACTGGTAACTTAATCGGTTCTTTGTTGGCAAATTATATTCTAGAAGCCCTAGCAGCCAAGGGTCAACTACCAGAAAATGGTGCAGTTGTAAAATCACTAGTATCAACTGATCTAGTTAAGCCAATAGCTAACAAATATGGCGTAAGGGTATATGACGTTCTAACAGGCTTTAAAAATATTTATGCCGTTGCAAATGAATTGGATGAAAATGAAAGTGGTAAATTCATCTTTGGCTTTGAAGAAAGTATTGGTTACAACTATAAGGACTTTGTAAGGGATAAGGATGCAGTAAATTCAGCAATGATGATAACAGAGATGGCTGCATATTACAAAGAAAGAAATAAGAGCTTACTTGATGTAATAGAAGATTTGTTTAAAGAATTTGGATATTATTCTAATGATGTTATATCTATAGTTCTTGAAGGTCTTGACGGTCAAGAGAGAATATCTAGAATTATGAGCAAAGTTAGGAATAATCCAATAAAAGAACTTTGCGGACTTAAAGTTAAAACAATAATCGACTATCAAAAGGATGAAACAGGTCTACCAAAATCTAATGTTTTGAAATATTATCTAGAAGATAATTCATGGTTTGCCCTAAGACCTTCTGGAACAGAGCCTAAAATCAAGCTATACATTAATGCAATAGGAGAAAGTTCAAGTAAATCTCAAGAAAAATTAAAGGGAATTAATGACTTCATGCAAGAGGTAATTAATTCAATCGAATAAGTTAAAGTAGCTACCCTTAGCTAGGTCTAACTAGCTTAGGGTTGCTTTTTATTTTACAAAATACTTGAACTTTCCGTCAAACTGAAATATTATATATCAAAAGGAGATAAAAATGGAAAGTTTTTTTAATGTAATAGATAAAATATTTTCAGTAAATGTTTTTGGAAGTTTAACATTATACCAATTAATATCAACTATATTGAAATACATTTTTGTATTTATAGTTTTTTATTTTATATATTCTATTATCAGGATTATATATTACGATGTAAGGACCACCCTAAAAAAGGAATCAAAATCAGATACATATTTAAAACTTTTAAACTTAAATGAAAAATTTTCTTTTACAGTTCAAGAATTTTATTTTCTGGCATCTGATAATACTATAGGTCGAGATGATAGAAATAGTATTTGTATAAAGGATAAGTTTCTATCAAAGTTTCATGCTAGGATTGTTGAGGACGATGGAATTTACTTTATAGAAGACCTAAAATCAGCTAATGGAACTTATCTAAATAGCGAGAAAATCACGGATGCTATTGAATTAAAGTCCAATGATTTGATTAATATTGGTAAATTACAATTTTTGTTTGTCCAAGGTGATGGAAATGAATAGAATTAAAAATCTCACCCTCAATAAAGAAAGGGCTCAGAGGAAGGCAGTATTCTTGCTTATGGTTTTTGAGTTCTTATCTTTATCAATGTCATTAATTTATAATATTGAGCACATCAAAAACGTGGATTTTATAACATACCTAGCCATTCTTTTGGCGACTTTTTTATCTACGTTTTTGATAAATAAAGTCATTAAATCGGACGGCATACTTCTTATGATAGTAAACATGCTTTTTTCTATAGGTGTAGCAGTTATATACAGGCTAGACCCATCACTTGGAAGAAAGCAGTTACAATATTATCTAGTCGGTTTGTTTATGTTCTTTGTAACATATAGAATCATGAAATCTTATAACGCTTGGCACAATTTGTCGAAATTTTATGTAGCTATATCAATAGTCCTATTTATTTTCACTTTGATTTTCGGCTCTAATATTAGCGGAGCTAAAAACTGGATATATTTAGGACCAATAACTATACAACCTTCAGAATTTATCAAGGTACCATTGGCATTTTTTATAGCAAGTTTTTATACTCATTATAATGAGATATGCAAGAAGCCTTTTGGAAAGTATTATATGAACTTGATAATATTTGTCTTTATAGGATTTTTATTTTTACAAAAAGACCTAGGAACAGCACTAATATTCTTTTCAACGATGATTCTTAGTCAATTTGTATATGATAGAGACAGAAAGCTAATTATCGCTAATCTATTAGCTATGATTTTAGGCTCAATAGTTGCCTATCATTTGTTTAGTCACGTACAAATAAGAGTTGCCACATGGAAAGATCCTTGGTCTGATATTGATGCTACAGGCTACCAAATTACCCAGGCCCTATTTGCTATGGCAAGTGGAGGATTATTTGGAAGCGGTATTGGCTTAGGAAGACCTGACTTCATACCGGTTGCAGAGTCAGATTTTATTTTTTCTGCTATCTGCGAAGAAATGGGTATTTTCATGGGCATAGCTGTAGTATTATTGTTTATGATTCTTGTATATAGGGCTATAAAGATTTCTTTGATACAAAAAGATAAGTTTTATTCTATATTAGCCTTCTGTATAGGGGCACTTTTTGCCTTCCAGACTTTTATTATACTAGGTGGAGTTTTAAAGCTTATACCCCTAACAGGTGTAACACTTCCCTTCATCAGTCAGGGAGGTTCTTCCATGATTGCTGGCTTCATTTTGTTAGCCTGCCTTCAATATTGCGGAGAAGAAATTAAATATGGTGATGAAATAAATGAATAAGGATAATTATTTAGATAAAAAAAGGAATAATTTTCAATCTTTGATAGATAAAATTCTAAAGTTTGAAGAAGAAAAAAGATTAGAAGATAATGAGAAGCTAAATATTTTATCAAAAACAACTTTGAATAAGAGGCTTGTTTATGTAATGATATTTTTTATAGCCTTGTTTTTGACTCTAGCTTTATATTTGGTCTATTTTCAACTTTTTAAGAGAAGCGAAATTGAAAACAACTCTCATAATAGAAGACTATGGGTAAATGAAGATAACATAAAAAGAGGCGATATTTATGATCGCAATGGAAATGTCCTAGCCCATAGCGAAGAAAATAGCGATGGTAGTCAATATAGGGTTTACAATTACGGAGCAAGTGCATCTTCAATAACTGGATACTCATCAAAAACTTATGGCAAATCTGGTATTGAAAAAACATACAACAAAGAACTTTTAGCCATAAGTGATGAAAATCTATCTAATTTTAGAAAGATGGTTATAAAAAACGAAGTAGGTAATGATGTTCATTTAACAATGGATCAGAATATTCAAAATATAGTTTATGAGAATATGAAGGGGATTGTAGGAGCTTGTGTTGTCATGAATCCTACTACTGGAGAAATTTTAGCCCTAGTATCAAATCCTACTTATGATCCTAATAATGTAGATGATAATTGGGATGAATTAATCCAAAACACCTATGGACCTTTTGTAAATAGGGCAACTTCTGGATTATACAGACCAGGATCAACCTTTAAGATTGTAACTGCTACGGGTATTTTAGATTATAACATAGATACAAGTTACTTTGATGATGGGGTAGAGAAAGTTCAAGGATATGACATCAAAAACTTATCTGACCAAATCTTTGGTCAACTTAATTTAAGGTCTGCCTTCGTAAATTCAGTTAATACTTATTTTGCAGCAAAAACTAATTTGATTGGTCATGAAAAATATGAAAAATTAGCCGGAAAATTTATGATAAATAAGGATTATGATTTTGATTTGGAAAAAAATAAATCTATAATACCTTTTAAAAATTTAAATGATGTCGACTTAGCTATGACTGGTTTTGGTTATGGTAAGAGTCAAATTACTCCCCTACACATGGCTATGATAACCTCAGCCATTGCTAATAATGGAAAGATGATGCAACCAAGGCTTGTAAAGAAGATTGTCGATAAGGATGGAAAGGTTGTTTCTGAAAGAAAAGCAAAAGTCCTATCTGAAGTGACAAGTCCTGATACTGCAAATATTATAAGAGATATGATGGTGGCAGTTGTAAACTATGGAACAGGAACTAGTGCTTATCTAGATTCTGTTCAAATTGCAGGAAAAACTGGAACAGCTGATAAAGAAAATGGATTACTTGATGCTTGGTTTGTTGGTTTTGCTCCAGCCTATGATCCTAATTTGGCAATTGCCCTAGTAGTCGAAGACAGCGAGGATACTGGAGGAGTAGCCGCTGCTCCTATAGCGAGGGACATTATAAGAGAAATCTATCAAAATGTAAATATTAACTAATCACATTAACTTATTCTTGATATTATTCCAGTAATGGTTTCTATTGAGAATAAGTTTTTTTATTTTAGTATCAGAAACATTGATTCTAATTTTATAATCCTTAGCAGAATATTCTCTGCCATCAAAAATGAAGACTGTATGAAAATTGTCTCTTTTAGAAATAGAAATATCAATTGTGGCATCATTCGGAAGCACGACAGGAGACCTTAAGGCCTTATTCATGTTAGAATAAATTGGTGCGATGGGTGTTAATTGAAAACCATTTAAAGATTGATGAAGAATGGAACCTCCTGCAGATAAGTTGTAAGCAGTAGATCCATGAGGTGTAGAAATAATAAGGCCATCTCCTGAATAATACTCAATAAAATTACCGTCGATAAAAACTTTTAATCTAACAATTTGATTTCGATTACTTTTTATTACTACTTCATTTATAGAATTAATCTTTTTTCCTGCAAGGTGTGACTCTAGGACTGATAAATTTTCTACCCTATAATCTTTTTGGTCGAAGGATCTTATAAAACTTTCTATCATATTTGTTTCAACTTCTTGATAAAAGCCTAGATGACCTGTATTTATACCGATAAAGGGTATATCAGAAAATTCTGATTGATGAACAGCGTTAAGGAAGGTGCCATCGCCACCGATAACTAGATTTAATATAGCATCATGTTCATAACTACTAGTTAAAATATAGCCATAATTGTTGAAAATATTCTTGCACTTTTGATATATTGATTTTGAAAATTTTGATTTATTCTTAAATACATTAACCTTGTTTGTCATTTCCTTCACCTCTCATATAGTATAATATATTATATCATAAGGATGGCATATGAAATACATAAAATATAAAATTAATAATAATATTACTGTCCGAAAGTTTTTGGAAGCTAAAGATTATTCTAAGAGAAGTATAGATGAAATTTTGAATTCTGCTTATCTTCTAAATGGAAAGCTTAAAAATAAAAGTCTTGATTTAAAAGAAGGCGACGAGTTTAAAATTATTATTGAGGATGAAGATTTAGACTATGAGCCAATAGAAGGAAAATTAAAAATACTTTTTGAGGATGCTAATAGCCTTGTAGTAAGTAAAACTTCAAATTTAACAGTCAATTCCAAAAATCAGGTAAATTTATCCAACTATCTGGCCTATTATTTTAAAGAAAATGATATAAGGAATAAGATTAGATTAGTAAATAGACTTGACATGAATACTTCAGGCTTAATGCTTGTCGCAAAAAATAAATATGCTCATGCTTATTACCAAAGGCAAGTAGAAAATAATTTGATTAAGAAAAAATATTTGGCAGTTGTTGATCCTAACACTGACTTAGATTTCCTCTATGAAGCAAGAATCTCTTATGATGAGGAGAATAAAAAGTATATAGCCAGTAATAATGGGAAATTAGCTAGGACTTATTTCAAAACAATTGATAAGAATGATAGTTATTCCCTCATAGAATGTGAAATTTTTACAGGAAAAACTCATCAAATTAGAGTGAGTCTACAAAGTCTAGGTCACCCAATTTACGGAGATAAGTTGTACGGCTCAGATAAGGATTTAGATAGATTTTTACTACATTCATACAAGTTAGAATTCAAAACTTTTATAGATGAGGAAAACATCAAATTAGAAGATTGGCCGAATTTCATGACATTTCTTTGTAAAAAGTGAAAACAATTTGATTTGCAAAAATCCTTTTCATATTATATAATTAATATATCCTAAGGTGTTTGGTCCAAATTTAAACCTACAACTTTTATAAGGGATTGCGGAGTTCTAACTTTGATGGCAAGCCTCCTTCGAGAGGACGTCAGAGATTTTAGACAGCTTGCCCACCTTCACTTACGCGAAGGTCTTAAAGATAGGGCCCCCTTGGGATTTAATTAAATTGGTTATAATTTGACCTATAAGGGTATGAATATAGTAGAATTAAATAAAAGGAGATAATATGTCAATATCAGATTATATCGAACAAAAAGCACTAGCTAAAAAGAGAGAATTAAAATACGAAATTTGGAAAGCCAAAAATCATGATAGCAGAATGAGAGCACAAGGAGCTATTTTGGGAACATTACTTGGGGCTGCTGCAGGTTTACTATTGGCTCCAAAATCTGGAAGAGAAACTAGGGCAGATATAGTTGATGCCTTTAATGATACTGTTGATACAGTAAGAGATAGCGCTAAGACAGCAGTAGATAATGCTAAAGATGGTTATGAAGATTTAAGATTCAGAGCTTATACTGATTTGAAGCCAATCAAAGATGGTTTTGAACATGGAAGTGAAATTGTAAAAGAATCAGGTAGCAAAATCAAAGAAGCTTCAATAGATGCACTTGAAAATATCAAAGACGGAGCTAGAGAAGTTAAGGATATAGTAAAAGAAGGTGCCAAAGAGGCAAAGGATGTTGCTAAAGAAACTGGAAAAGAAGTTAAGAAAGATGCTGAAAAAGCAAAAGATCAAGCAAAAGATGCTGCTAAAGATGTGAAAAAAGAAGATAAGAAGGCAAAGAAAGAAACCAGTAAAAACTAAGGAGAATTAGATGCTAACAATTAATGTAAATCTTCTTGGTAACATAATACTAACAGTCTTGGGAATTATTGCCTTGGTGTTTTTGATATTGTTATTAAAAAATATCAATTCATTAATCCAAAAAATCCAAGGAGTTCTTGACAAGAATTCTGATAATCTTGATCAAGTGATAGATAAATTACCTAGATTAGCTGATGAAGCTAATACTCTTGTAGAAAATGTTAATTCAATCGTAGCTGATCCTAATCTAAAGATGGCAATAGCTAAAGCTAATGATACTATGACAAATGTAAATAGCATCACCGACGACATAAGAGATACTGTAAGTTATGTAGGAGTTACTGCTGTTGACAGTGTTGATACATTAGGTGCTGGAGTTGCCTCTATTACAGACTATTCGACATTAATTATGGATGTAATTGATATAGCGAGAAATGTAATATCAGGT
The DNA here is from genome assembly GCF_947087635.1 of Anaerococcus tetradius. Lineage (NCBI taxonomy): Bacteria > Bacillati > Bacillota > Tissierellia > Tissierellales > Peptoniphilaceae > Anaerococcus > Anaerococcus tetradius. Next base: position 107,316 of record NZ_CAMUDP010000002.1, on the reverse strand, counting down.
AGATAAAGTTAAGGTCATCGACGATGGCCTTTATTATTTCATAATTTAAGGAGGGAAAATGGGTCAACCAACAATTAAAGATGTAGCTAAACTTGCTGGCGTATCAATCTCTACTGTATCCAGAGTGATGAATAATTCTAAGCCTGTAAGTCCTGAAGCAAGAAAAAAAGTTCTTGATGCTATAAATAAACTTGATTTTAAACCAAATGAGCTTGCTAGATCATTAGTTATGAGAAAGTCAAATTTGGTTGGTGTCATAGTTGAAGATATTGGCATTGAATATATGGCTCAACTTATTAGAGGCATAGAGGAAATAGGTAGGGTATATAAATACGATATTTTACTTTCAAGTTCTTATGGTGATGAGGAAGCCTTAGAAAACTCAATAGATTTTTTGGCTACCAAACAAGTAGAAGGTCTTGTTATTATAACAGAAAACATATCACCAGAAGTTTTGGTAAAATTAAGAGATAGAAGGATACCTTTTGTACTATTAGATAAGTATCATACTTATAAAAATGTTAAGTCAGTAAAGATTGACTACGCCCAAGAGGAAAAGAAACTTGTGGAAAATCTTATAAAAGCTGGTCATGATAATATTTTATATATCAATCATGATGATAATAATATACTTAATGAAAATATGCTAAGAGGTTATAAAGAAGCAGTTGAATCTTGTGGCAAGAAAGCATATGTTTATGATACAAAAGGTATAAAATCAGACGATGGCTACAATATCGGAGAAGATGTAATTAAATTAGTCAAAGAAAAAAATATTACAGCGGTTTCTTGTGTAAATGATGAGGTAGCTATAGGTTTTATAAACTATTGCGTTGATAACAATATATCTGTTCCTGATGATTTATCTGTAACCGGTTTTGGCGATTCAAATATAGCAAGTATCTATAGACCAAAGGTAAGTACAGTAGCTATTCCATATTATGATATTGGAGCTATATCTATACGTGCTTTGATTAAAAGAATCAAGGAAGAAGAAGATATTCTAGAAGAAGATTGGATTATAGATGGTCAAATCATAAAGAGAGAATCTACCAAGGCTATAAATTAATGATAAATGGATTTATTGTTAAATCCAAAAAATATAGTAAAATAATAATGTAATATAAATTTAGGAGGCATGCAATTATGGCAGAAAGAAAAGTCGTAGTAGCTAATGAAACTGGCCTACACGCTAGACCAGCAGCATCATTAGTTCAATTTGTTAAAAATTACCCAGGTGAAGTTAAGATAATTAAAGAAAACAAAGAAGCAAATGCTAAATCAATCTTCAACGTTATGAGCCTTGGAATTGCTAAAGGAACAGAAATTACCTTAGTAGTAGAAGGTGAAGATGAAGAAAAATTTGCAGATGAATTAGTTGAATTTATCAATAACTTATCTGAATAATACTAATGTATAGAAGGATACTGTTAAGTATCCTTTTTTTAAAATAAGGAGAAATTAATAATGGCCGAAAGATATAAAGGTTTAAAAGCTAGCGGTGGTTTAGCCATTGGAGAATTATACCTATTCACCAGAGACGAAATTGTAGTTGATGATAGAAAAATTAGCGAAGCAGAAACCAAGGCTGAATTTGCTAAGGTAAAGAATGCTATTGATGAATATGTGAAAGAATTATCAAATCTTGATGGAGCAAGCGAAGCACAAGCTAATATTGCAGCTGCCCACACTGAGTTGTTATCTGATCCATATTTTACTGATACAATTGAGTCTAAGATCACAAACGAACTTAAAAATGCAGAGCTTGCCTTAGATGAGACCATTAAAGAAATGGTTGAAATAATGAGTCAACTTGATGATGATTATCTAAGAGAGCGCGCAAGTGACTATAAAGACATAGGTTTTCAAGTTATGTATAAATTGAAGGGAATAAAAGCAAAGGATTTATCAAATCTTGCTAAGGGAAGTATTGTAATTTCTAAGGAGCTTACCCCTTCAGACACATCAAATATGAATAAGGAAGCTGTAGTTGGTTTCGCTACAGATCTTGGTGGTAAGACTAGCCATACTTCAATCATTGCCCAAACTCTTGATATGCCAGCCCTAGTGGGTATGGGAGATATTTCAACTAAGATTAAGGGTGGAGAAAAAGCTATACTTGATGGCAATGAGGGATTATTAATTGTTAATCCATCAGAAGAAGAAATAGCTAAGTATGAAGTTCTAATTAAAGAGCAAAAAGAAAAGAAGATAAGACTTAGAGAAATTAAAGATAAAGTTGCAATAAGCAAAGATGGCAAGAAAGTTGAAGTTTCAGCAAATATTGGAAATCTTGATGATTTAAGGTTAGCTATAGAAAACGGATGCGATGGTGTTGGTCTATTTAGAACAGAGTTTTTATATATGCAAAGCTCTGATTTTCCAACAGAAGAAAGTCAATTTGAAGTTTATAAAGAAGCTACACAAATGCTTGGAGATAAGCCACTTATTATAAGAACACTCGATATTGGCGGGGACAAGGGTTTAGATTATTATGATTTCCCTAAAGAAGAAAACCCATTCTTAGGTTATAGAGCAATAAGGTTATGTTTAGATAAAAAGGATATGTTTAAAAAGCAATTGAGGGCCTTGGTAAGAGCTTCAGCTTTTGGAAATCTTAAAATAATGATACCTTTTGTAGTAAATATTGATGAGCTAAAAGAAGCAAGAAGAATGGTAGATGAAATAAAAGTTGAACTAGATAAAGAAGGAATTGCTTATAACAAAGACCTTGATGTTGGAATCATGGTAGAAACATCTTCATCAGTAATTATGGCAGATAAATTTATTAAATATGCTGATTTCTTCTCTATAGGAACCAATGATTTAACCCAATATACCTTAGCTGTAGATAGAGGAAATGAAAATATAGCCAACCTTTACTCAAACTACAATCCAGCTGTCTTAAGAGCTATTAAACATGTAATAGATGTTTCTCACGAAGCTGGAAAATGGACAGGAATGTGCGGGGCTTTCGCTTCTGATACAGATGCAGTAAAACTTTTGTTAGGTTTGGGTCTTGATGAATTTTCAGGTTCATCTGCAAAAATAGCTGAAATTAAGGATACAATTATTAATTCAAGCCAACAAGAAGAAGCAATATTTGCAGAAAAAATTCTGGATTGCGAACTAACAGAGGAAGTAGAAAAATTAGTAAAAGAGCACAAATAAAAAATGACTAATAATTATGATTTTTTGAAACGTAGCAAACTTTTTGAAAATAAAAAAAAGATACAATCAGTTGTTAAAATTTCTGAAAACAAATTTAAAATTAATGCCGATGACAAGTCATATGTTTTTGCCTTGTATGATATGGATTATCATGAATCAATAGCTAATGAAGGATATTTACAAGATATTCTTAAAAATATTGGTTTGGAGCCACTTGAGATTTATGAAGAAGGCATTATGCCAGACAAAAATAAAGCCTATAAAATTTTCGAATATAGGAAAGAAAAATCTCTAAAGGAATTTTTGGCAAAAAGTGATGAAGAAAAGCAGTTTTCTATTGGTAAAAAATTTGGTTTTCTTTTGGAAAAGTTTCACAAAAGCAAAATAACAGAAAATATTGATTGGGAGAAAAAATTCTTAACTAAATCTAATTATCTATTCTATATTCATGGATTATCTGAAGACATAGGAGATAGGGACTATATATTGATTGATTATATTCAAGGCAATATTCACCTGACAAAGAATACTCCTATCAATCTCTTGCATGGAAAAATTAATGATAAAAACATTAGGGTCTACGATGGTGACAAACTAGACTTTAGGGGATTGAAAGAAATAGAATATGGCGATGGAGTTTTTGACTTCGTTGATATAAATAAAATTGCAATAGATTATCCAAAATTTGCTCAGGGAGTTTTGGATGGATATTTTAATGGCAAGAGACCTTCTAGAAAGTTTTTTAGGCTATTAAGCTTATACCAAGCTTATGTGATTTTATATAACAAGGTCGATAAGAACATTGATAAAGATCATAATTTAGACGAAAATCAAATTGATGATTTGATGAAAATGTACGATGATTTTAATCGTTTACTCCCAAGCTGGGCAAAGTGAAATGGAGGATGTTGTATATAATCTTAATACAGCATCCTTTTTAAATAATAAAATTTAATTAAGATTGAATATATGATGATTTTATGATAACATTTTATTATACATAACGGAGGAAGCATATGAAAAAATATATGTGGATATTTTTTGGGACCTTTTTAATTTCATTTGGCCTCTATTTTTTCTTAATACAACATGATATTGCAGCTGGCGGTATATCTGGATTTTCACTAGTATTATCAACAATTTTTCCAGCTTTAAGTGTCGGAATATATACCCTGGTTTTAAATATATTTGTTTTAGGACTAGGAATTTGGATTATGGGTTATGATTTTGCAAAAAAATCTTTGCTTGCATCCTTTGCTCTATCAGGCTTTATTATTATATTTGAAAGGTTATTTCCGCATCTTATATTAAGTCATGATAAGATTATAAATATTATATTTGGCGCTATAACAATGAGTCTTGGACTTGCTATAGTTTTTTACCATGGGGCTTCTACTGGTGGAACTGATTTGATTGCATCAATTGTAAACAAATTAACAAATCTACCTATACATATTTGCATGTTTTTAGCAGATTTTGTAGTAGTTAGTCTTTCTGTTTTTGTATTCGGAATAGAGCTTTCCCTATATGCAGTTTTAACTATAATGATTCAATCAATTGGTATTGATTATTTTATCCAAGGTTTTGGAAGGAAGATTGCTATTTTGATCATATCGGATAAGTATAAAGAGGTAAATACAGCTATATTAGAAAAGCATAAGAGGGGAGTTACCTTGCTTAAGGCTGAAGGAGGCTACTCTCAAAAAGAAAAGAATGTAGTAATGACGGTAACTACAATTAGAAATTACCCAAGAATTAGACAAGAAGTTATGAAAATTGATGATAAGGCCTTTATTTTCACATATCAAGTTTCAGAAGTATTAGGTGAAGGCTTTACATTTAGTAACTAACTTATTATTAGGAGAATATTATTAACAAATTTACAATTAAAAGATTTAGCAAAAACAAGGCTTACCTTAAAAGTAAATTGGGTGAAGCTGTAATAGACAAAAAAGAACTAAAAGGGACAAAGCTTGGTGATCAAGTTGATGCAATTATTTTTCATGACATAAATCAAGTACTTAGGGCATCGGTATCTTTCCCTTTCCATATAGGAAAGATTTATTCGCTCAAGGCTAAGGATGTTGATAAAAAGGGTGTATATTTTGAAATTAATGATAGGCAAAATATTTTCATGCCCTTTGCTGAAAGAACCTATAAAGTCTTAGTGGACATGACCTATCCTGTTGCATTCAAAGAAGATAGGTATGGATATGTATATCTTACTTCTAAGATTCGAGATTTATTGACTAATGACCATCCTTATGGAGAAAATGATGAAGTATCAGGAAGGATTTATTCTATTAATAAGTCTATAGGTGCATTTATAGCAGTTGACAACAAGTATGATTCTCTTTTAAGGATTAATGAGCTAAGGGGAGTGCATACAGAAGGTGAACTTATAAATGCTAGAGTAAAAGAAGTAAAGGATGATGGTAAGATTGAGCTATCTTTAAGACAGAGAGCATACTTACAGATGGATAGTGATAGCGATAGGATACTTGATTATCTATATGAAAATGATGGAAGGGTAAATTTATCAGACAAATCTTCACCAGATAAGATTTATAGAATATTTAATATGAGTAAATCTGCTTTCAAAAGAGCCATAGGCAGACTCTATAAGAATAATGACATAGCAATCTATAATGATAGAATTGAACTAAAGGAAGGTAAGAATGAAAGAAGATACTAATAAACTTTTAGCTGAAGTAAATGGCAAAAAGATTTATCAAGAAGATGTTTATCAATTAATGCAAAATATAGAGGATAATCAGAGATTCAATAGCGAAGAAGGACTTCATATTCTTGCAGATGAAATGATTAATCAAGAAATTTTATTAGCAGATGCCTACAATGAGGGCTATGATAAGGATAAGGAATTTGTTGACGAACTAGAGCTTGTAAAAAATAATATGCTAAAAAATTATGCTATGCATAAGATTTTTGAGCAGGTAAAACTTGATGAAGCTGAAGTTAAACAATATTATGAAGCCAACAAAGAAACTTTAAATCCACCTGTTTTGTATGAAGCTTCTCATATTCTGGTTAATGATTTGGCAGAAGCTCAAAAAATCAAGGAAGAAATAGATAAGGGATTAGAATTTGCTGTAGCTGCAAAAAAATATTCTATTGACCCATCTAAAGCTAATGGTGGCTCTTTGGGAAAATTTCCCAAGGGTGTAATGGTAAAAGAATTTCAAGATGGATTAGATTCTATAAATATTGGCGAAGTATCAAAACCAATTAAATCTCAATTTGGCTATCATTTAATAAAACTGGAAAACAAAGAAAATGTCGATACACCAAGTTTTGACAAAATAAAGGATCAAGTTTATCAAAGATTATTGATGGTGAAAAGACAAGAAGCTTACTTGGATAAACTATCAAAAATAAAAAAGGACTTGGATATAAAGAAATATTACTAGGAAATAAATATGGATTGTAGGTCAGTCAAAGAGAATCTCGATAATTATATAAATAGCCTAAAAGGAGACGATAATCAGCTCCTTTTGGGTCCTTTAGAAGAGTTTATTATAAAAAAAGCAAAAGAAAAAAATCTTGAAATTATTGGGTTTTCTAACTTTTGGTATATTAAAAAGGGTCAAAGTCCCAAAATTTTACTTCATCTAAATATTGACGATAGAAAAGAAAAAAGCTCTGTTTTTTTTGATAACATCGAAAACGTTGACCTAATAAGATCGAATAATAACATAAATCTTATTACATCAGCCTTACTAATCAACTATCTAATCGAATATAGTGATGAAAGCTTTGATATACTATTAACTAATAATAATATACATATAGAAAATGATAATTTTATCAATCTTAAAAATATTATTAGATGCGATAATGTAGTAAACTTGAATTTAAGACAGGCTGATTGCATAGCAGATGAATTTTCAGCTCTTAAATTGTTTTTGAATCAAGTAAAAGTCAGAAGGTTTCAACCAGAATTTCCCTTCAAAACATATAGAGTTTCCTTAAATGGTCTAAGTGGAGGCCATGCTGGTGAAGAGGCTGATAAGGTAAAACTAAATTCAATCAAACTTATTATTGGCATTATAAGAAAGATAAAAGCCAAGGTAGACATTGATATAATCTCTTTAACAGCTGGTGAGAGATATGATTATATACCATCACAAGCCCAAGTAGATTTTATAGTTAAGGACGATTTTGAAGGTGAACTTTTAAATATATTTGATATTGTAAAAAGCGAAAGTATAGAAAAAAATCTAAAATATGAACCAGACATGAACCTAGAATTGGCTAAGCTTGAGGAAAGAAAATACTTACCAATAGATAATGAATCTTTTAACCATCTAGCTTCATTCATTGAACTTACTCCCACGGGAAGTTATTTTGTAAACTCGGTTGATGAGCAAATCGTAAGTTCAACTAATCTTGCAACTGCAAGAAGCCTTAAGAATTATATAAATATGATAATCGTCTTAAGATCTCTTTCAGATGAAAGTATGACGACTATGGTTGATAAGATAAAACTTTCTTCAAAAATATCTTCTTCGGTCATTACCGAAAGATTCAACATTTATAAGTGGAAAAATGATGATAATTTAATGACCGACGTTTTCATAAAGTCTTATATAGAATTATTCAATAGAGATTTAAAGTCGATTAAAACACAATTTTCCCTAGATTCTAGTATTATATTTAAAGATATAAATGTGAAAATCTTATCACTTGGGGTAAAATATAAACAAGGTGATAATATATACTATTCGAGTATTGGATGGCTAGTTGAGCTAATTGCCTTGCTTGAATATGTACTTAAAAAAATTTAGTAAAAGATAGGAGAGACTATGGCTGAGAAATTTAATCTACATGGTCATGAGGTAGAATTCGGAAAAAATGAAGGCAAGGCTATTATTGAGATAGGCTTTGATGATAACACTGACCAATGTTACCTTATTGATATTTTCACTGTTGATGAGACTGATTATGTAGCCTTATTATCAAGTGAAAGCTCACAGGTTTACTTATTCTACTATAACGATTCATTTGACAATGACGAAATTAATTTAGAGATTATAGAAGACGAAGAAGAAATGGACGAAGTTTTTCATCTATTCTCCCATTATTGGGATGAGGAAGCTTTAGATAATCTAGTTGAGGATTATGAAAGCGATATGGATGATGAAGATATGATTGATGAATAATGGAGTTTATTATTCAGTAAGTGAGTATTACAAAGATACTTACAAAACTAAAGTATATAAATTACCTATAAAGCTTTCCCTTACATGTCCCAACAGAGATGGGGCTTGTTCGAGGGGTGGTTGTATATTTTGTTCAGATGCTGGTGGATCATTTGAGAATTTGCCGAGTTTTATGACAGTAGAAGAGCAACTAGAAAAAAACAGAGCCTATATAGGTAGTAGATATAAAGCGAACAAATTCATAGCATATTTTCAAAATTTCTCAAACACTTACATGTCACTAAAAAAATTCAAAGAAGTAATTAGAGCTTGTAATAAAGACTATATAGTAGCAATTTCTATTTCTACTAGAAGTGATTGCCTTAGCAGGGATAAACTTGATTTTTTGAAAGAATTCAGACAAAAAACTGGAATTGATATTACAATCGAGTTGGGTCTGCAAACAGCTAATTATAAAACACTAGACGTCTTAAATAGGGGAGAGTCCTTAGCTGACTTTATAGCTGCTTGTATTCTTCTAAAGGAGTATAAGATTAGGATTTGTACCCATGTTATTTTATCCCTTCCGTGGGATAATTTGAGAGATGTCATTGAAACTGCAAGGATAATTGCTGCATTAGGAGTTAATGAAATTAAGATTCATTCTTTATTCGTGGTGAAAAATACAAAACTTTCTAAGATGTATGAAAATGGCGAAGTGAGTATGATTTCAAAAGAAGAATATCAAAGAAATGTGATTGAATTTCTAAGGTATATAGGCGAAAATATAGCTGTTTCGAGACTTGTAGGAAGGGCTCCTCAAGAAGATACAATTTTTTGTAATTGGGATACATCTTGGTGGCTTATTAGAGATGAAATAGTTGAATATATGAAGAAAAATGGAATTGTTCAAGGCGACAAAAGCAAAAAAATAATTTTTGACAAAATTAAGGGGGAAGAAAATGATTTATTTAGTATTAGGTGAACAAGGTGTTGGCAAAACAAAATATTTAGTAGAGCAAGCTAACAAAGAAAAGGAAAAAGGTAATAACAATATAGTTTTTGTCGATACTGACGATAGTCAAATCAATACCTTAGATCATAAAGTAAGATTGATTAACGCAAAAAGCTACAAAGTTTCAAATATAGACGGACTTTTGGGCTTTGTTGGCGGTATCCTTGCCCGTGATTATGACATTGGAAAAATTTATCTTGATGGAATATATGATATTATTGATATTAACAAAGATAATATAAAAGAAGTTAGTGAAAGACTTAAAAATTTATCTGAGTATTCAAAATCTGACATATACCTAGGATTAGATTGGAAAAAAGAAGACGTTCCTAGCTCTCTAGATGCAGAGATTATTGAATTGAAACTAGAAGATTAGTTATGACCGTCTCAGTTGAGACGGTTTTTTATTATGAACATAGAAGACAAAAAATTAACTATATTTGAAAATTGGAGAAAGGAATCCATTGATTTATTAGAGAAAGCTAAGATTGAGAAAGATGAGTTTTTGGATTTGAATTACAATTTTTTTAGAAAATTAGAACTTAAACCCTTCGCTCAAATAGATACACCCCTTAAAGCGATATATAATTATCAATATTATAATGTCATGGCAAAGAAATCTAACTTCGAGGCTAGTTTATACCAAAATTTGAAAAAAAAGAAAAAGTTATATAATAAACTGATAAATGATAGGGAAAACTACTATTATCTCAAGGACTTGGCTACACAAAGATTACTAGAGATTATTGATTACAAAAATTTAGAGTGCTATTACATAAAATTGCAATCTAAAAGACTAAAGGGTAGTATTTATGAAATTCATATACTGGATAGAGAAAAACTTATCCTTCATTCAAAAAACAAGACGATTTTAGATAACTTAAAAGAAAAAGGTGTTTTCAGCGACTTAGCAAGGCAGTCTCTTATTGACTCTTACGTTAATAAATCTTATTAATATGATAGAAATAGTAATAAATGAAAATGATGGGGGTCAAAGATTTGACAGATTTTTGAGGAAATATTTCGAAAATGCTCCCTTATCATTAATTCAAAAGAATATAAGAAAGAAAAATTTTAAGATAAACGATAAAAGAGCTAAGAAAGATGATTTCGTCTATCCTGGTGATTCAGTAAAAATGTATATAAATGATAGTGATTATGACAAATGGCTCACTAGGACTGACTTTAAAGCTCAAGACTTTAATTTGGATATTGTTTATGAGGATGATAATATTATCATTATGGATAAGAGAGAGGGACTTCTAACCCACAGCTCATCAAGAAAAGATTATGGAAATAATCTTGTCGATAATATGTTAGCTTATCTTTATAAGACAAAGTCAATTGATATGACTGACAAAACATTTAAGCCAGCAGTTGTAAATAGACTAGATAGAAATACTGCAGGTCTTGTTATAGGGGCGAAAAATGCCAAGGCTCTCAGGTCTTTAAATAGGGCAATAAGAAAGAAGTATATAGATAAGTATTATATGACTATTGTTAATGGTCATATAGATAAAGATTTTTCTATAAGAACAACTATAGCTAAAAATGAAAATAAGAATAGGATCCGAAAATCAGAAGATGGCAAGGAGATAATCACTCATTTTAGGCCTTTAGACTCTAACAAGAAATTTACTCTTTTGGAATGTAAATTAGAGACGGGCAAAACTCATCAGATTAGGTTTTCATTAAAGGAAAACGGGACTCCTATTATTGGCGATAGAAAATATGGAAGTGTCAATAGTAATAGAAAGTTAGAAAAATTTGGCATTCATAACCAAGTTTTATTAGCTTATAAGCTTAGCTTTAAAAAATTTGATGGCTTAGAATATTTAGAGAACAAGGAATTTTATTCAAGTAGAAAGAATTCGATTTTAGAATTAAAAGATAGAATTTTTAAGGAGATATGATGGCTAAAGTAATAGGAATAGATATTGGTGGAACTAAAATTAATGCATGTCTTGTTGATGATAGTGGAAATATTTTAGAAAGAAAAGAAGTTCCTACTAATGCAAATAGGGGACGTGATGTTGTTCTTGATAACATCAAAAACGCAATTTACTCACTATCTTATAAGGATGCTAGCGCAATTGGAATTGGAACACCAGGATTTATAGATTCTAAAAATGGAATTGTTACCTTTGCGGGTAATATAAAAGGATGGACAGGCTTAAATCTTAAAGAAGCCGTTGAGGAATTTGTAAATCTACCAGTTTTTGTGGAAAATGATGCTAATATTGCCCTTGTAGCTGAAAAATGGATAGGATCTTGCAAAGATTATGACAATGTTGTAATGATTACTTTGGGCACCGGACTTGGTGGAGCTATCTATACAAAAGAAGGGGGCTTACTAACAGGTTCTCATTTCCAAGGAGCTGAATTAGGTCATATGATTCTTCATGCAGGAGGAGATCCTTGCACATGTGGGCAAAATGGTTGTGCTGAAAGTTATTGTGCAGGCAGTGCTCTAACTAAGGATTATAAGAAATTGACAGGAAAAGAGCTAAGTGGCCAAGCCATTTTTGACCTAGTAGATACAGATGATGCTGCTAGAAAGGCGCTTGAAAACTATCAATCAAATCTAGGATATCTTCTAACATCTTTAAGAAACATTTTTGACCCAGATGTCATAGTAGTTGGTGGTGGAGTAATTCATGCCAAGGATGTATTTTGGGATGGTATGATTTCAAAATATCAAGAGTATTGCAATAAACCTAGTGAAGTGGACATTATTCCTGCAATGTTTTTGAATAATGCCGGAGTTATAGGTGCAGCAAAGATTGCCTTCGAAAGGAATGATAATGGAGAATAAAAAGATTTTAATAGTGGATGATGAAGATCCAATAAGACAGTTTATGAAGATTAATCTTGATTATCAGGGTTATCAAACTGTAGAAGCTGCTAGCGGAGAAGAAGCTATTAAAGTTTTTGAAAAAGAAAGGCCAGCCTTAGCAATTCTTGATATAATGCTTCCTGGTATGAGTGGCTATGAAGTTTGCGAAAAAATAAGGACTGAAGCTCCTATGACTGGAATCATTATGGTTTCAGCAAAATCTCAAGATATTGATAAAATCCTTGGTCTAGAAAAAGGAGCGGATGATTATATAATTAAGCCTTTCAATCCACAAGAGTTAATACTTAGAGTAAGATCTCTTATGAGAAGGGTTAACTTTAGTCAAGACAAGGCAAACAACAAGATTAAAGAAAGTATTAGCGATGGTCCATTTACTCTGGATTTATACGCAAAAAGTTTCTACAAAAATGAAAGAGAAATAGACGTCACACCTACTGAATTTACAATTCTCCAATACTTTATTCAGAATAAAGGAAAGGCCATGACTCGTGATGAAATAATGACTAAGACATGGGGTGAAAATTATAGTAACGATACGAAAATCGTCGATGTGAATATTAGAAGGATAAGAGCTAAGATTGAGGATAACCCTGCAAAACCTGAATATATAGAAACAGTATGGGGTACAGGTTATAGATGGAAATAATAAATAGTGAAGAGTTTATTGATAAGGAAATAAGGTCATATAATAATCAAAATCCAAACGATAGTATTAAATTTACGGTTATAAAGATTATCATGCTTTTTGTAGTAACCATAGTTATAGGTTTTGAGATTTTTGCATATAATAGTATTAGGTCTTACTATGAATCAGCCTTAACTGATTCTATGAGAAATCAAGCAAGAATTAGCCAGCTACAATATAGCAATTATATGAACAGATACGATCTTAATGACATAATCATTGGTGATAAAAATATATTCTATAGGCAAAGCGATACGCAGGTTCAAATTCTTGATAATTCTGGAGTTGTTTTGTTTGATTCGATGGCATCTGATAATGTTGGCACTAATTTAGTAAGTCCTGATGTTAGTGCTGCTATCGAAGGTAAGCAAGATTTTTCTAAAAACAAGATTGAAAGCACAGGAGAAAATGTATTATCTTTGTCTTATCCCTTGTTATCAGCAAATCAGCAAGTAGGGATAATTAGACTTACAAGTTCTATGGATAAGGTAAACAAGAGGGTAAATGATGATGCCTTTTGGTATATTCTTTTTGGTATAATTGTAACGCTTGCTGCCTTAGTTGTTTCATTTTTCGCTGCTTCAAGCTTTATTAAACCAATTAACGGTTTAATAAAGGTATCAGAAAAACTTGCTAGTGGCGATTATTCCGCAAAAGCCGAAGTTAAAGGAAACAATGAGATTACAGAGCTTGCAAATACTCTAAATAATTTAAGCGAAAATATAATCAAAAGGGAAGATATGAAAAATGAGTTTATATCTTCTGTATCCCATGAACTTAGAACACCATTAACATCAATTAAGGGTTGGGCAATTACACTCCAAGCTCCAGAAATTCAAAAAAATGAAGACATGATGAGTCAGGGTTTAAAGATTATAGAAGATGAGGGAGATAGGCTATCAATGATGGTTGAAGACCTTCTAGATTTTTCAAGGTTATCCTCTTCAAGTTTTAAATATGATAAGGAAAAATTAGATATAGTTGCACTTTCCCTACAAGTTTACAGGCAACTTTATCCTAGAACTGAGAATCAGAAAATTGAATTTAATTTTGTTACAGTATATAAGTCAATACCCGTATTTGCTGATAAGAATAGGATTAAAGAGGTTCTGATAAATATAATTGATAATGCTATAAAGTTTACTGATGAAGGGGGACAGATTGATTTAATAATTGATCAAGAAAATGACAAGGTCCTCATAACTATAAAGGATAATGGGGAAGGTATAAAAGAAGATGAAATAGCATTTGTTGCTAGTAAATTCTATAAGGGCTCATCCTCTAAGTCCCAAACTGGTTTAGGTCTTTCTATATGTGAAGAAATAGCAAAAGCCCATGGTGGTAAATTAGTTATAAAGAGCCAGTACGGAAGTGGAACTTCCGTCACTGTTGAAATTCCGAGGTTTAATGATGAAAAAGATAAGTAAATTTTTATTATTTATACTCTCATTTATAATACTTTCATCATGTTCTAATAATAATCCTGAAGAATTAAATAACCTAATTCAAACCCCTAAACAAGGGCAACTATCAATTAATGGAACATGGGAAGTAAAAGAAGTTAGAGGCAAGAAAAACATAGATGAAAAGGACGTTCCACAAAAAGGTGATTTAATATATATTGACAAGAACTTGCTTGCTATTGGCGATAGTTATGCCTTCCCTCCTAGCTTTTCTTCAAAATACGTAAATTTGTCTAAGTATCTGAAAAACAGGGGAATCGAAGAAAATAAAATCGATAAAGATAAAAATGTAGTTGTGATAAATGCCTCCCAGGGACAACTATTCTCGAAGGATTTTATAAAGTTTAGTGATACTGAAATGGCAATAATATCAAATGATAACTTTATTAAACTTGAAAAAATATCTAATAAGGTTGATACGAAAATTTTAAATATCTATTCGAAAAGGGCAAGCAAAGAAAGGACAACTACAGCTGAGGGTCAAGAGATAGCTGAGGATACAGCCTTACTTGTTGGTGTAAGAGAAAGAGTCGATAATAGCCTTGATGATTCGTTAAATAATTATTACACATATCTTATTAGAATAAAAGATGACGGAAATATTTCCTATAAAAAAGCCTATGGAATTTTCTTAAAGAATAAGGAAGAGTATTGGTTGGTAAATACAAAAAACAATAACATAACCAATAACTATGATGAGCTTTTAGCCTATCCTATAAGACTAAAATCTAAAATGTCAGATCCATCTCTAAGAGCAAAATATTCATTTAAAGATATCAATTTGAACATTAGATTGAATTATGTATCTAATGATTTCATATCAATTGATTATACTAGTATTGCCAATGACAATCCTATTAGAAAGTATGCAATCTTAGAGACTAATGCAGTAAATAATGGAGCATTCCTATCACTTCAAGAATTTACAGGCGAGGAAGACTCGGATCTAATCTTTAGAGAAAGAGTTCTAGAAGTAGCAAATATAAACTTTAAGGGTTTCGATGAGAAAAATCTTTTCTTTGATAATACTAATTTCGGAATAATAAGAAATCAAGGTCAATGGATTTTCCAATCTTCTATTTTCACAGGTGATGGAAAGAATTTTGTACAAAACTTTTTCCCTATGGAAATTGCTATCGGCAATCAGATGCTTAACAAAAATTCTGATAAAAATACTATAACTAGAGATCAAGTTAGAAATATTAATGGTCAGTTTAAAGATTACTACATTCTATCAAATGGTAACTATATAGTAATCCAAACACCTGATGAACTACTAGTCCATAGAATAAAAGATAAACTAATAGAGAAAAAACCTATTTATTCAATACCAACAATAAATTCGACAAGCATAGTAAGCCTGGCTGAACAATCTGGAAGCGGTGCGGAGAATCTAGAATCAGCTTTTGACAATAACAATGAAATAGTAGAGCAACAAAATTAATAACTTGACTAAGTCTTTATATTTCTGTTAAAATTTTAAGAGGAGATTTTATGGAACTATTATTTGCAAGTGGCAATAAAGATAAATTAATAGAGGTGAAAAAACTATTATCTAGCGAAGATATAAAAATGCCGCAAGATATTGGTATTACTAATTTTGAAGTTGTAGAAGATGGAGAAACTCTAAAAGATAATGCCTATAAGAAAGCCTACGCTTTGTACAAATTGACCGGAAAGCCGGTATTCTCCGATGATACTGGATTATTTGTCAAAGCTCTTGATAATAGACCGGGTGTTTATTCACATAGGTACGCTGGAGAAAACTGTTCATACCAAGATAATAGGGATAAACTTTTAAGAGAATTAAAAGATAAAGATGATAGAAGTGCATGTTTTAAAACTGTTATTGCCTATATAGATGAAAATGGTCACGATAGTTATTTTGAAGGCATCCTGGAGGGAAGCATTAGCGAAATTGAAAAAGGCAGTGGGGAATTTGGTTACGATAAGATATTTATACCTACTGATACTGACCTAAGTCTTGCTCAGATGACTACCGAAGAAAAAAATCAAATCTCACATAGGGCAAGAGCTATGCAAAAATTCAAAGAGTTTCTTAATTTATGAAAAAAATACTTGTAACAAGCGATACTCATGGCATGTATGATGCTATAAGTGATTATATATTACTTCACAATGATATAGAGTTATTGATACATGCTGGAGATTGCCTGGAAGATGCAAAAAAAATAAATTACGAGACTGGCATAGATTACTATGCGGTTAAGGGAAACAACGATTACTTTGTCAATGATGAATATGATAAAATTATTGATATAGAGGATAAAAAGATTTTTCTTAGCCATGGTCACAGGTATGATGTCGATTTCACCTACGAAAATATATTAGAAAAGGCAAAAGACTCATCTTGTGATATAGTAATATTTGGTCATATACATAGGTTTGTAAATGAATATAGAAATGGAATTCTCTTATTAAATCCTGGATCTCCATCTCTAGCTAGGGATGGTTTATATGGTTTTGTAATTTTAGAGATAGGTGAAGATATCAAGGTTAAAAGGGTAGAAGTAAACTAGTGGAGGACTAATGACTGGCTTAATCAATCTAGTATCCCAATATTCATCAAGCTTGGCAATTTTGCCTATAGTTTCTTTTATAATGGGAGCTATTTCAGTAATAATATATTTAATAAATAAGAAAAGAATAGTTAAATTTATTCCTTCTATAATTACAGGTATAATTTCAATAATTCTTGCTATTATCTCTATTTCTACTTTTACAAGCAAATCAGGCCTAAATATTGCGTGGATAGCAATATTTTTAGGAGCAGCTTCACTAGTAGGAATTATAACTTGCTATATGATAGAATTAGTAGAAGATATTAGAGCTAAAACAGAGTTTTTGAATAATTCTGTGGCTAGAGCTAATGCTAGGAATTCAGAAAGATCAGCAAAAAAAAGAAAAGCCAACAAAGTTAACGATAAGGAAGTTTAGGATGAATAAAAAAAGGGCGGCTTTTTTCGATATAGACGGTACACTTTTTAGAAATTCATTATTAATAGAGCATTTCTTAAAACTATGTGAAGATGGAATCCTATCTAAGGATATATGGACAAATGAAATAGGTCCAATTTATTATAAATACCAAAATAGACTTGGAGCCTATGAAGACTATCTAGATAAGGCAGCTCTAGTTTACCAAAAGAGTATGATAGGATTAGATCGTAAGTTAATAGATGATTATTCCAATTTAGTTATTGAGGAAAATAAAAATAAAGTTTATATGATTACGAGAAAAGCTGTAGAGATGCACATTGAAAATGGTGATCTTATATTCTTTATTTCTGGATCACCTAACTTTCTTGTTGATAATTTTGCAAAATTCTATGGGGCTACAGAATCTATATCTACTGATTATGTTTTTGATGAAAATGATAAATTTACGGGTAAAGTAATACCTATGTGGGATGGCAAGAGTAAGCTTACGGCGATTAGAGAATTAGACGAGAAATATAAGATAGATTTAGATAATTCTTTTGCTTATGGTGATACTAATGGAGACATAACTATGTTTGAAATGGTTGGTAATCCCCATGCTATTAATCCAAGCTTTGAACTCATAGAGAAACTTTTCTCTGATCCTGAATTAAGACAAAAAGCGACAATTAATATCGAGAGAAAAGATGTTAATTATAATTTCAAATTAAGTGACATGCAAGTTGATTTTAAAAAGTTTTAAAAATTTTCTTGTATAATATTTTATTGTAAAATTTATAATAGCTAAATTTAAAGATAAATATTCAAAAATAATTTTTTCTTGAATATTATTTCTTTTGTTTAGCTATTTTTCTTCCGACTTCAAAAAATAATTGATTATTGAAGATTATTTTATGGTAAAATAGTATAAGAGGTAAGAATGTAATGAAGGCAAATTTAAGTGAACAATATCCTATAATTGAAAAACTTGAATATAATTATTTAGTAAATGAAGATATATACTCATTGAACACCCTTATGTCTTTATTGCATGATAAAAATTTCATCTATTTTTCTAAAAATAATTACTATGTTAAAGACTATGTTTTAAAAAATTTAAAAAAATATTTTTGGAATTTGAGAGATATTGATCAAGTTATAGACTCTCTAGATAGATTGATTTCTTCAGCTATTTATAGGTATGAATATATAATATCTATTAAAGCTCAATATAGGGCCTTTAGGGAAAAGAAAATGGTTGACCAGCTAGAATATGTGATTCTAGACCAACTTGGAGTTGACTATCTTATAGAAAGCACAAATTTCAACTACAATAGATTTGATCCTAAAATCATTGAAATATCTAAGAATTTTAAAAACAAAATATACGAAGATAGGTCTTTGGTTAAGGAACTAAACAAAGATATCAGGGTTTATGCTGACAAGATGTTGATGAAGAAAATTTATAATATTGATACAACAACTCATAAACAATTAAGTTTTGATACTGATTCAATTTATACTGAAGATATAACCAGTCAACAATCAAAGAAAATGTATGAAAAAACCCTTACTTATCTTTATAAGTCTATAGTAGATACATATGCGGAGTATTATTTTAGAGGTTTGATTAGAGAGGTGTTTAAAAGATATCAATAGGGCTTAGAGCCCTTTTTATTTTGGAGATTATGATTATATTAGGGATAGATCCTGGAATAGCAATAATGGGCTATGGGATAATTGAATTTAAAGAAAACAAGGTTAAAGTATTAGAAAATGGTGTTGTAACTACTTCCTCTAAAACAAAAACAGGAAGGAGATTGGAACTTTTGTATGATAACTTGCATCAGATAATAAAGGAGTTCAAACCTGATGAGTTTGCTATTGAAGAGTTATTCTTCAATTCTAACGTAAAAACGGCTATAACAGTTGGTCATGCTAGGGGAGTTCAGGTGCTTTGTGCTCAACAAAACATGCTCCCAATTTATGAATATACACCCTTACAGATCAAGCAGGCTATCACTGGTTATGGAAGGGCAAGTAAAAGTCAGATGCAATTAACGGTTACTAGGCTTCTAAATCTTAAAGAAATGCCCAAGCCAGATGATGCAGCAGATGCTTTATCTGTAGCCTTATGCCATGCTTTAAGCCAAAGATTTAAAGAAAGATTTAGGTTAAATTAATGATTTCATATATTATAGGTCATGTAAGAAATATTGATGAAGAAAGTTTTATAATTGAAAATAATAATATTGGATATTTGATTTATTCTTCTTTAGCTACCCTCAGCAATCTAGAAATAAATAGCGAATACAAGATTTATACTTCTATGCAAGTTAGGGAGGATGACATATCCTTGTTTGGATTTTTTACTAAAGATGAGTTGGAGATGTTTAGTCTGCTAACTTCAGTTTCTACAATAGGACCCAAAACAGCTATGGGAATCCTATCATCCATATCTGTAAATGAAATAAAGACTGCGGTTGTTAATAATGATATAGACAAGTTAACCCTAGCTAAGGGGATTGGCAAAAAATCTGCTTCTAGAATAATATTAGAGCTTGTAGATAAAGTTAAGAAGATGAGTTTTGTTCCAGTAGAGAATATAAAACAAGATGATATGCTAAATGAAGATTTTGAAGTTGCCAAAGAAGCTCTTCTTAATCTTGGATATCAGAAAAATGATGTCGACAGGGTTTTATCTGAATTAAAGGATACAGATTTAAGTCTTGAAGGCCTGGTTAAAGAGAGCCTTAAAAGGTTGATTTAGGTGATTAAATGTATGATGAAAATAAAAGAATAGTAGGAAGTAATGAGCAAATAGAAGACCTTCAATCTGAAAATAGCATAAGACCTAAGTGGCTTAAAGATTATATAGGCCAAGACAAGGTTAAAGAAAAGCTCGATATATTTATCAAATCTTCACTTTCAAGAAATGAACCTCTTGATCATGTACTATTGCAAGGGCCACCTGGTTTAGGAAAAACTACCCTATCTACAATTATCGCTAACGAGTTAGGAGTTAATCTTAGAGTTACTAGCGGACCAGCCATAGAAAGGCCATCTGACCTTGCAAGTATCCTAACCAACCTGTCAGATGGTGATGTTTTATTCATAGATGAGATTCATAGGATTAATAGGTCTGTAGAAGAAATCTTATATTCTGCTATGGAAGATTTTGTTTTAGATATAATTGTAGGCAAGGGACCCAATGCACAGTCGATTAGAATTGACCTTGATAGGTTTACCCTTATTGGAGCAACGACTAGGGCAGGAATGTTATCAGCTCCACTTAGAGATAGGTTCGGGGTACTCTTAGCCTTAAATTTATATGATACAAAAGATTTGACTACTATAGTTAAAAGATCTGCCCAAATTTTAGGTATAGCTATTGATGAAAAGGGGGCAGTAGAAATTGCTAGACGTTCTAGAGGGACTCCAAGAATAGCTAATAGACTATTAAAAAGGGTCAGGGATTTTGCTATAGTAAGGGCAAACGATCAAATAGACTACGAAACTAGTAAAAAAGGCCTTGAACTACTTGAAATAGATCCTATGGGCCTTGACACTATGGATAAGAAAATAATTATGACTATGTATGATAATTTTGCAGGAGGCCCAGTTGGAGTTGATACTATTGCGGCCTCAACTGGAATTGAGAATGTTACTATAGAAGATGTATACGAACCATATCTTTTGCAAATAGGTTTTATAAGCAGGACACCTAGGGGAAGAGTTTTGACTAGGAAAGCCTATGAGCACTATGGTCTAAAAATAGAGGAGTAAGATGAAAACAGAAGATTTTGATTATTATTTACCAGAAAAATTGATAGCCCAACATCCATCAGATAAGAGGGATGGGGCAAGAATGATGGTTTTAGATAAAAAAAACGGAGCGATAGAGGATAAATACTTCTATGATATTATTGACTATCTAAATCCAGGCGATGTTTTAGTTATGAATGATACGCGTGTTATACCAGCCAGGCTTTTTGGTCATAGAAAAGACAAGGAAGAATCCATTGAAGTTTTCTTGCTCCACAACATAGAAGGAAAGGTCTGGGAGGTTCTTGTAAGACCAGGCAAGAAGATGAAAATAGGAGCTGAAGTTATATTTTCAGAAGAACTATCTTGCAAGGTAATAGACATCAAAGAGGATGGCAACAGGATAGTTGAGTTTACTTATGATGGAATTTTCAATGAAATATTAGATAAGCTCGGCAATGTTCCCTTGCCACCATATATAAAAGAAAAACTTAAAGACCCTGAAGAATATCAAACAGTTTACTCTAAAAATCCCGGTTCGGTAGCAGCACCAACAGCAGGCCTTCACTTTACAAAAGAATTACTAAAAAGAATAGAAGATAAGGGAGTAAAACTTGCCTTCTTGACTTTAAATGTTGGACTTGGAACCTTTAGACCAGTAAATGAAGAAGATATAACCGATCATAAGATGCACTCAGAGTTTTATACTTTAAGCAAAGAAACAGCATCTATAATAAATGAAGGTAGAAAAAATGGCAATAAAATTATAGCGGTAGGAACAACCAGCATAAGAACACTAGAATCTGTCTTTAAGAAATGTGGTGAGATTAGAGAAGATTCAGGTTGGACGGACATATTTATCTATCCTGGCTTTGAATACAAAGTTGTTGATTCCGTAATAACTAATTTTCATTTACCAAAATCAACCCTTATTATGTTAGTTGCTGCCTTTACATCAAGAGAAATCATTCTCAACGCTTACAACTATGCAGTAAAAGAAGAGTATAGATTCTTTTCTTTTGGTGATTGCATGTTCATTCATTAAGGAGAAATATGGCTTTAAAATACGAATTAATTAAAAAAGATAAATATTCAAATGCTAGAGTAGGGGTTATCCACACAGCTCATGGGGACATACCAACACCGATATTTATGCCAGTTGGCACACTTGGCACAGTAAAGACCATGACACCAGAAGACTTAAAGGAAATGGGAGCAAAAATTATTTTAGGAAATACCTATCACCTCTACCTAAAACCTGGAATGGATATAATGAAAAAAGCAGGTGGTCTTCATAAATTTATGAATTGGGATAGACCAATATTAACTGATTCAGGTGGTTTTCAAGTCTTCTCTCTTTCCGACAATAGAAAAATAACAGAAGAAGGAGTTACTTTTAGATCTCATATTGATGGAAGCAAGCATTTATTTACTCCAGAAAAATCTATAAGCATCCAAAATGACATCCACTCTGATATAATGATGAGCTTTGACGAATGTGTCGATGCTAGGGCCTCTTATGACTATGTCGAAGATTCTATGAAAAGAACCCTTAGATGGGCAAAGAGGGGGTTAGAATATCACAAAACCCACTCCCATCCTGATCAATCCTTGTTTGGTATTGTTCAAGGGGGAATGTTTAAGGATCTAAGAGAAATATCAGCAAAAGAAACTACAGCTATGGACTTTGATGGCTATTCTATTGGTGGACTTTCTGTTGGTGAAACGAAAGAAGAGATGATAGATATATTAAATTTTACAACACCACTTCTACCAGAGGATAAGCCTAGATACAATATGGGAGTTGGAACACCAGATTATCTATTCGAATCTTTCCAGGCTGGAATTGATATGGCAGATTGCGTACTTCCAACAAGAATTGCTAGAAATGGGACAGCTCTTACATCAAGGGGGAGATTAGTTGTAAAAAATGCTCCATATAAGGATGATTTTACAGCATTAGATCATGACTGTGATTGTTATACATGTAGAAATTATTCTAGGGCATACATTAGACATCTTATGAATGTTAATGAAATTTTGGGTGCTAGACTACTTTCATACCATAATTTGTATTTCTTACTAAAGATGTGTGAAAACATAAGAGAAGCAATAATGAATGATCAGTTCTTAGATTACAAGAAAGAGTTCTACGAAAAGTATGGTTACTAATGAAATTAGAATATTTAATCCTAATAATTTTATTAATATATTATTATAAGACAAGCATAAAAGATAAGCTTTCAGATGACAAAAACAAAAAGTTTATCAAGGAGAATCTAAAGCTGGGTTCAAAGATTATTACAAAATCAGGTATAATTGCTGAAGTTATAGAAATAGATAATCCTTATTTGCTTGTAGTTACTGGAAATAATATGAACCAATCATATCTTAAGATAGAAGTAGATTCTGTAAGGGCGATAATAGATATGTGATTAGGGAGGCTTTAGCCTCTCTTCTTTATAAGATAAATTAATGTAGTATAGTTTATATGATAAGTAGGGGGCAAAATGGCTAATTGGTATATATACAATAAGAAAGAAAATTACATAAATAATTTAAAAAATATGGACATAACTAAGTTACAAGCATTAGTATTAGCGAATAGGGATATAGTAGATCCTAAAGTCGTTGATATGTATATAAAACCAAGCCTTGATAAACTCCATGACCCTCTACTTTTACCAGATATGCAAAAGTCCGTTGATTTAATAATAGAAACTATCCAAAATAATGGAGAAATTCGTATTTTTGGTGATTATGACCAAGACGGAATTGCTTCAGTAATGACCCTTTTGGATGGCTTGCTTTTTTATTATGATAATATAAGTTATGACATACCCCATAGGGTAGAAGATGGATATGGCATATCAAATGGTATGAGTGAAAAAGCAATTTCAGATAAGGTTTCTCTAGTAATAACTTGTGATAATGGAATAACAGGATTTGAGCAAATTAAAAAGCTCAAAGAAAACAATATAAAAGTAATAGTTACAGACCACCACCAAATCGAGAAGGAAGATAATGAAGGATGGGTAAATCAAATTTTACCAGATGCCGATTGTGTTATTAATCCCCATAGGCTTGATAGTAGTTATCCCTTTAAAGACCTTTGTGGAGCCGGGGTCGCCTTTAAGCTAATGCAGGCTCTCTACCAAAGGCTTGAGGGTGATAGTGAATACTTAAACTCTCTTCTTGAATATGTAGCAATGGGCACGGTATGTGACATAGTCTCTCTTACAGATGAAAATAGAATATTCGTAATTGAAGGACTAAAGAGAATAAATTGTACCGAAAAGTATGCCTTAAAGGCTCTACTAGAAGAAGCTGGATGGGATAAAGAAGTAACTGAATATACTCTTGGTTTTATTATTGGCCCCTTAATGAATGCGACAGGAAGGCTAGCTACAGCAAAGCTTGCAATAGACTTGCTGATGCAAGAGGATATTGATAAAATTCATGAACTTGCAAAAGAGCTGGTTGATCTTAACAATACAAGAAAAAGCTTAACAGAAGATGGACTAAATAAGTGTGATAAGATAGTTAAAGAAAATTCTTATGACAAAGACCAAGTACTTGTAATATACGAGCCGTCGATTGATGAAAGTATATGTGGAATCGTAGCTGGTAGGATCAAAGAAAAATATTATAGACCAACTATCGTATTTACAGACTCTTCAACTGAAAATATCTTGAAAGGCTCAGCTAGGTCTATAGAAAGTTACGATATGCATGAGTCGATTGTTCCATTTGCTGATAAACTTCAATCCTTTGGTGGCCATCCTATGGCTTGTGGATTATCCATAGAAAAAGATTTACTAGACGACTTTAGAAAATTTCTAAATGATAATGCTAATTTATCTAAGAAGGATTTAGAGGAAATAATTAATATTGATGCTCAGATTAAGATTAGCAATCTATCACTTGAATTTGCTGAAAGTATAGAAAAACTCAGGCCCTTTGGTAAGGATAATCCAAGACCGGTTTTTGCCAATAAGGGGGTAGATATAGCAGATATAGCTATGATTGGTAAAGATAAAAAGACTATGAGGCTAAGCCTTTTTCAAAATGGAAGATATTTTAATGCAATCAAGTTCAATGCTCTTGATGATTATGAGTATTTATCTTTAAAGTTTAATGGAAAAATTAAGGCTAATAAGATTGATATTGTTTATTATCCTGATATCAACGAATATAAAGGAAATAGAAGTCTACAGATTAAATTGATAGACATAAGGTGATAATATGGCAACTGATTTTAATAAAGAATATAAATTATTTGAAAAAGATATTCTAAAGAATAATCCTAAGTCTGATATTAATTTAATAAAAAAGGCCTATGACTTTGCTGAATTACATCATAGGGGACAGAAGAGAAATTCTGGTGAAGATTATTTTATTCATCCTATAGCCGTTGCTAGAAAATTATCAGAGATGAAACTCGATGATGAAACCATATGTGCTGGACTTATGCATGATGTACTAGAAGATACAGATGTAAGTAGAGAACAAATGGCTGAAGTTTTCGGAGAAGAGATAACTTTTCTTGTGGATGGCGTTACTAAACTTAAAAATTTAAATTATACTTCAAGGGAAGAAAAACAAGCTGAAAATATTAGAAAAATGGTAATGGCGATGTCTAATGATGTTAGGGTCGTCCTTATAAAGCTATCTGATAGGCTTCATAATATGAAAACTCTAGAATATATGACTAGGAAAAAGCAGATACAAATAGCCGATGAAACCTTGGAAATATATGTTCCTCTTGCCCATAGACTAGGGATTTATTCTTTGAAATGGGAACTTGAGGACTTGTGTTTTAGATACCAAGAGCCAGAAAAATATTATGAATTAGCAGAGATGGTTAATGTCAAAAGACGAGAAAGAGAAGCCTATATCAATGAAATAATTGATACTCTCAGTAAGTCTTTATCTGGTACAAATATAAATTTTGAAATATCTGGCAGACCTAAATCCTTGTATTCAATAAACAAAAAAATGGAAAGAAATGGCATAGCCTTTGATGAAATATATGATTTAACAGCTATAAGGGTAATTGTAGATACTATAGCAGAATGTTATGCTGTCTTAGGTAAGGTTCATTCACTGTGGAGGCCAATTCCAAATAGGATAAAAGATTATATTGGCCAACCAAAGCCTAATGGATATAGGTCTTTGCACACAACAGTTTTTGGTGAAGATTCGAGGCCTTTTGAAGTTCAAATTAGAACTCGTAAAATGCACAAAGAATGTGAATATGGAGTCGCAGCCCACTGGAGATACAAAGAAAATAATAATACAAAATCTGACTTTGACGATGCTATGAGTTTTCTTAGAAGAATAGTCGAATGGCAACAAGAGGGTGGAAAAGACGAAAATAATCAAGAGTTTATGGAAACACTCAAAAACGACTTTTTCTCTAGAGAAATATATGTCTACTCTCCTGCTGGAGAAGTCTATTCCCTACCTATGGATGCATGTTCTATTGATTTTGCCTACAAGATTCATACAGAAGTCGGTAACAAATGTGTTGGAGCAAAAGTTAATGGCAGGATGGTTCCAATAACATATAAACTTAAAACTGGAGATTTGGTTGAAATCATAACATCTAAAAATTCTCATGGCCCATCAAGGGACTGGCTAAATATTGTAAAAAGCAATCAAGCTAAAAATAAAATCAAACAATTCTTCAAGCGAAACGATAAAGAAGAAAATATAGAAATAGGTAAAAACTCTGTTATTAAGGAAATTAAAAAGAATAGGCAAGCCTATAAATCCTTACTAAAAGATGAGTGGATTAAAAAGATTGCAAATGATTTGGGCTATCCAACAGAAGATGAGATGTATGCATCTGTTGGTTACGGCAAAACAAACGTTGAACAAATAACACAAAAATTATTAAAGTTTGAAGCAGATGAGAAAAAGATAAATGATGAAACAAAAGCAATTGAGTTTACAGATAGGAAAATAAAAAATAGTGGCTCTAGTGAAATTAGGGTAAGCGATTTGGAAGAAAATATCGAGGTTAAACTTGCTAAGTGTTGTACACCAGTTCCTGGGGATCCTATTATAGGCTTTATAACAAAGGGAAATGGAATATCTGTTCATGTCAAGACTTGCCCTAATATAATCAATTTGAAGTCCCCAGAAAGACTAATTGATGTCTACTGGCAAAATACTAGAGAAGATAAATTTCCAGTTAAGATTCAGATTTTAACATCAAATGCACCATCTATTCTTTATGATATTACAAAGATGATGTCTACTGTAAATATAAATATTTTAGCAATAAATGCTAGAACTGATCAAGACGAGGGAATTATAGATTTAATACTTGAAGTGAATAATATGGATCAACTGTCAGACTTGATAACTAAATTGAAGGCTTTAAAGACAGTTGACAATGTATATAGGGTTAAAAATTAATGAGAGCAGTAATACAAAAAGTAAAAAAAGCGAGTGTTAGTGTTGATAATAAGCTTGTATCTGAAATAGGATATGGCTTTATGATACTTTTAGGAGTCAAAGATACTGACAAAGAAGAAGATATAGAATATATAAAAAAGAAAATATCTAAGTTGAGGATATTTGAAGATAATGAAGGGAAAATGAATCTTTCATTGAAAGATGTTGGTGGAGAAATACTAATGGTTTCTCAATTCACCCTCTATGGGGACGCAAGAAAAGGTAACAGACCATCATTTAGTCAATCTGCCAAGGCAGATAAGGCTGAAAAATATTATGAAATACTAATAAATCAGCTTAAAGAAGAAGGATTTGAAGTAAAGACTGGAATTTTTCAAACCCACATGGAAGTTAGCCTAGTTAATGATGGACCTGTAACCATTATTTTGGATAGCGAAAGGATTGTTTGATGAAAATTAGAAAATTTGTAGAAGGTCCTGTTATGACTAATATGTATGTTGTAAGCGATGATGATAATGATGGATTTCTTGTCGATTGTGCATATCCAAGTAAGAGGGTAGAAGAGTATATTAAGGAAAATAAGATTAATATCAAATTTATAATTCAAACCCATACTCATTTTGATCACGTATTAGGTCTTGAATATTTTAAAAATCTTTATAAGGTGGATGTCTATGCATCAGAAGATGCTAAGGAAATAGCGAATGATAAAGACTATAATTTGGCATATTCTTTTGACTTGCATGTTCCGATTGATAAATATTTAAAAGATGGAGAAATATTTAGTGAGTATAATATAATGGCAATAAAAACTCCGGGCCATACCCTTGACTCGATGTCTTATAAAATTGGTGATATAATATTTTCCGGGGATACCCTATTTAGGCTTTCAATTGGAAGGACTGACTTTCCAGGAGGAAGTTATCCTCAAATAATTGATTCGATAAAAAACAAGTTAGCTGGCTTTAAACCGGATACAAAAATTTATCCTGGCCATGGTGAAGAAACAAGTCTAGCTTTTGAACTAGATAATAATCCGTTTTTAGTATAGGAGGTAGTATGGAATTTAGAAGAACAAATATGTGTGGAGATCTTAGAGTAGAAAATGTTGGTGATTCTGTTGTATTAATGGGTTGGGTTGCCAAAAAAAGGAATCTAGGATCTCTTGTATTTATAGATTTAAGGGATAAGACAGGTATTACTCAAATTGTAGTAAGAGATGAAGATAAGGACAATTACGAAAAGGCACGTTCCCTAGCACAAGAATATGTACTTGAAGTAAAGGGAACAGTACATGAAAGGGAGTCTAAGAATCCAGATATAGCAACTGGAGAAATAGAAATAATAGCTGATAAGATTAATATCTTAGATAGGGCTAAAACACCACCAATCTATATCAAAGACGATGATGATGTTAGCGAGAATTTAAGATTAAAGTATAGATATCTTGATCTTAGAAAAGCTTCAGTACAAAGAAACTTAAAGTTAAGAAGTGATATAGTAAGAACTATAAGAGAGTATATGTACAATAATGAGTTTACAGAGGTTGAGACTCCATTTTTGACAAAGCCAACTCCTGAGGGAGCTAGAGATTATCTTGTACCTTCAAGAATTAACGAAGGAAAGTTCTATGCCCTTCCTCAATCTCCTCAATTACTAAAACAAATACTAATGATAGGATCTTTAGATAGATATTTCCAAGTTGTTAAATGTTTTAGGGATGAAGACTTGAGAGCAAATAGACAACCAGAATTTACCCAACTAGATATGGAAATGAGCTTTTCAGACCAAGATGATGTTATAGCTATGAATGAAGGTTTACTAAAAGAATTATTCGATAAGTACACTGATTATGACCTAAAATTACCTATTGATAGGATGGATTACTCAGAAGCTATTAATTCATATGGATCAGATAAACCTGATTTAAGATATGGATATAAAATCCAAGATGTAAGCGAGATTTTCAAAGATTCTGATTTTAAGGTCTTTGCCGATAATACAAGCGATGGTAAGTCTGTAAGAGCTATTAATTTTAAGGCTATTGCCGATAACTATTCAAGAAAACAACTTGACAAGTTAACAGATTTTGTCAAGGATTATGGTTTGAAGGGTTTATCATATATTAAGTATTCAGATGAAGTTCAATCATCTATTAAAAAATTCTTAACTGATGAAGTGTTAGCAAATCTTAAAGAAAAACTTGCTATCGAAGATGGAGATTTAATTCTTTTGGCAGCTGATAAAAACAAAGTAGTATTAGATGCCATGGGAGCACTAAGACGTAAAGTTGCAAAAGACAATAACTTAATAGAAAAAGAATTTGCCCTTTGTTGGGTAGTAAATTTCCCAATGTTTGAATATAGCGAAGAGGAAGACAGGTATGTTGCTCAACACCATCCATTCACTATGCCTAACGAAGAAGATATAGATCTATTGTTGACAGAGCCTGAAAAGGTTAGAACTCAAGCCTACGATATAGTAATAAATGGTGATGAAATGGGTGGCGGTTCTGTAAGAATCAACAACTCAGATCTCCAGGAAAAAGTTTTTGAAGCTTTAAAGCTATCTGAAGAAGATATAAAGAATAAATTTGGATTCTTTATTGAAGCCCTTCAATATGGAACACCACCACATGCTGGACTAGCTTATGGACTAGATAGACTTGTAATGCTTTTTGCTAAGACAGAAAATATTAAAGATATAATAGCTTTCCCAAAGACACAATCTGCTACTTGTCCTTTAACAGAAGCACCAAGTATTGTTGACGAGAAAGCCCTAAAAGAACTTAATATAAAATTAAGGTAATTCATATGGATACAGTTCGAAAAGAAGGAATCGTTCTAGAAAATGATAATGGAAATTTGACTGTACAAATATTTAGGAATGGTGCCTGCGGTGCATGTGCTGCGAGAGGGACATGTGCCGAGAAGAAAACTACGGAGATACAAGTATTTTCTTATGAAGATATCAAAAAAGGGGATAAAGTTATAATCGAAGGTTCCTCAAGCGAGGTTACAAAATTAACAGCCTTTGTTTATATATTTCCTGTTGTCATGATGTTAGTAGGAGCTATTATTCCAAATGTTTTTCTTAAAAATACAAGAATGGATTCTAACTTGTTGACTTTAATATTTGTATTGATATTTTTAACAATATCTGTGTTCTTCATAAAGAAATTAGACAAAAAAGTTAAAGATAAAAAGCTAATGAGAGTTAGAAAAATCTAATTCTTAATTCTAAAGGATTTAAAAAGCTAAGACACATCTACTATTAATATGTAGATACAAGCTAAAATTAAATTTACTGGGATTTTGTTTTTACTAGGAAAAAACTTTAATTTAACTAGTAGTTTCCAGTTTATGGAGGTTAATTATGGCTATGCCGATTGTAACCCTGGTTGGTAGGACTAACGTAGGGAAAAGTACTCTCTTCAACAGATTAGTTGGAAAGAGAAAGTCCATCACTGAAGACATTTCAGGAGTGACTAGAGATAGAATAGTAGATAAAGTTGAATGGCAAAACAAGGAGTTTCTTTTAGTAGATACTGGTGGCCTTGATATTTCTAATAAGGAAATAATGAATGCTGAAGTCAAGTCACAAGTTGAAAAAGCCTTGCTAGAAACTGATTTAGTTTTATTTGTAGTTGACGGAAGAGAAGGTCCAAACCCTCATGATGTTGATATAGCAAATGAAGTTAGAAAGTACAACAAGCCTGTAATTATAGTTGCAAACAAAATAGATTCTTTCAAAATGCCAGATGAGATATATGATTTTTATCAATTTGGTTTTGATGATTTGCTTATGATTTCAGCTGAACAAAGTAAGGGCTTGGGAGATTTGCTTGATAAAATAGTTTCATATATAGATTTTGAAGCCTATGAAAAAATCGAAGATGAAACAAGAATTGCAATAATTGGGAAACCAAATGCAGGAAAATCATCTTTGGTGAATTTGCTTTTGAATGAAGAAAGAATGATAGTTACTGATATTGCTGGGACGACCAGGGATGCTGTTGATAGCTACTGGACCTATAATGGAAATAATTATGTACTTATAGATACTGCAGGCCTAAGAAGAAAGTCCAAGGTTAAAGAAAGCGTAGAGTATTATGCCAACCAGAGGACCTTCGATGCAGTTGATAGTGCAGAAATTTGTTTATTCTTAATTGATGCAAATGTCGGAGTAACTGAACAAGACGCAAAGATTGCCGGTTATGCTCACAACAACAAAAAGGCGATAATTATAGCAGTAAATAAGTGGGATTTGGTTGACAAAGACACTAATACGATGAAAAACATGGAAAAAGATATAAGAGAAAAACTATCTTTTGCTCCATATGCACCGATTGTCTTTATATCAGTTTTAGAAAATAACAGGATTGATAGGCTTCTAGAATTGTTTGAGATTGTTTCAAATAATTACCATACTAGAATAAAAACAGGAGTTTTAAATAACATTCTTCAAGATGCAATTTTACTAAATCCACCACCACAAGATAAGGGCAAGAGACTTAAAATTTACTATATATCACAAGTATCAACAGCTCCACCAAAGTTTATGCTTTCAATTAACGATAGAGAACTAGTTCATTTTTCATACAATAGATATTTGGAGAATCAAATCAGACAAAACTACAGCCTTGTAGGTGTTCCATTTAGTTTTGTATTTAAACAAAAAGGTGAGTGATATGATTATTATAATAGCTATAATTTCGTACTTGCTAGGCTCCTTGCCATTTGGTTATATTGTAGGGAAAATATTCTTTAAGACTGATATTAGAAAACTTGGATCAGGTAATGTAGGAGCAACAAATGCCTTGAGGAATTTTGGTAGAAGAGCAGGATTTCTAACATTTTTGTTTGATTTCTTGAAGGGAACCATAGCCTGTATAATAGGAAAAAAATTAGGTGCTGACTTAGGTCAAGCAGTTAGCTTATTTTTTGTTGTTATAGGTCATATGTATAGCATATTCCTTCATTTTAAATCTGGTAAGGGTGTTGCAACATCCTTTGGTGCCATACTTGCTATAGATTTTAAACTAGCCTTAATGCTATTGGTCATTTTCATAGCCATAGTTTTGGTATTTAGGATAGTTTCTTTAGCATCTATAATTACAGCTATAATTGCAGCGATCCTTGTATTGTTTAATTATAGGTATGCTTATTTATCTCTTGCTGTATCACTGATTGCAATGTTGGTTGTTTACAAACACAAAGATAATATTAAAAGACTTAAACTTGGTGAAGAGAAAAAGATATTTTAGGAGTGATATGGAAATTTCTATAGTAGGTGGAGGATCTTGGGCAACAGCTATTGCAAACTTATTAAGCGATAAAGAAGATGTCTTAATTTTTGCAAGGAATAGAGATGTAGTCGAATCTATTAATCATAATCATTGTAACTTTAAGTATTTTCCAGAGGTACAATTAAATAAAAATGTAAAAGCGAGCAATAATATTAAAGATGTATTTAGGAATAAGTATATAATCAATGCTATACCAACTCAAAACATTAGATCAGTATATGAAAGATTAAGTGATTTGATAACTGATGAGAAAGTTATCATTAATCTTTCAAAAGGACTAGAGATGGATAGTCATTTGAGGATTTCAGAAATATTTAAAGAAATTTTTGGAGACCTTGCTTATGCGATTGTTAGCGGGCCATCTCATGCAGAAGAAGTGATTAAGAAGATGCCTACTACAGTGGTTTGTGCATCTAATGATATTAATTTAGCTAAAGATATACAAGAAATATTTAATAGGGATTACTTCAGGGTTTATACTTCAACAGACCTTATCGGTGTTGAGATTGCTTCTAGTATAAAAAACATATTAGCTTTTGGTATAGGAATGGCTGATGGCTTGTCCTATGGGGATAATGCTAAGGCTGCTTTAATAACCAGGGGTATCCACGAGATGGAAAGATTTGCTAAGTATTTTGGAGCTAAAGATAAAACTGTTAACGGCCTTTCTGGAATAGGAGATCTTATTGTTACAGCTACAAGCAAGCATTCTAGAAATAATAGGGCTGGAAGGTTAATCGGTGAGGGATATAGCCTAGAGGATGTAGCTTGTCAGATAAAAATGGTTGTGGAAGGAATTCCTACTACTAAAGTAGTATATGAAATTTCTAAAAAACATAATATTGATATGCCAATAACCAAAGAAATCTATGAAGTTCTATTTAATGGAAAATATCCTAATGAATCAGTCAAAGATTTAATGGGTAGAGATTTAAAAAATGAATATTAAATTCGAAAAATTTTCTAATATAAGTTATAATATAAGTAGAAATATGAAAAAACGCAAAGGAAGTAATTATGCTAGAAAGGTTTAAGGAATTTATAGGTATTGATGATAAGTATGATGATTATGATGAAGATCAATTATACTACGATGATTTAGAGGAATCTAAGCAAGATAGCGGAAAATCTGAGAAGGAAGAAAAATCCGAAAAGAAAGAAACTTATGGTTCATTCTTCTCAGACAGTGATTACAAAGCTGATGATAATATAAGTACCTACAAGCCATCATTTACAGATAGTTTTAAGAGTACTACATCATCATTTAGAAATACAAGATCATCAAGAAGAGGAGATAATATAGTTAATATGACAGATAAGAATTTTCAAGCAACAGGCTCTGTTAGGATTTCAATTCAAGAACCACTAGATTATGAAACAGATGCCCCAAAAGTTATTGATGATATCTTAAACAAAAAAGTTGTGGTTTTAAACCTAGAGATGGTTGAAGCAGACATGAGAAGACAAATATTTGATTTTGTTAGCGGTGCTATTTATGCATTAAATGGAACTGTTGAAAAAGTTACAAAAGGAATATTTGTTATCAGTCCTAATGGTGTAGAAATAGATCCAGCTGTGACTGATCAAATATCTGAAGGAAACTATAATCAACTATAGATCGATCTAAAAAATCGATCTTTCTTTTTTATGAGTTTAGAATATAACTTAAATTTTATTAAAGATAAGTCAAAAAAATCTACAATTAAAAAAGCTATCTCTATACTAGAAAGAGCTTTTTATAGTAGAAACGAGCTTTCAAGCTTTTTCTTAGATCCTTACGAAAGGGAAGTGATTGAAAGTATTGCTAAAAAAAACAATATCGACCTTACTTTTATTGGGGGACACTCAGAAGCAGAGCGAAAGATATTTGTGGCGAATTATTACTATCTGCCACTAAATCTTCATGATTATATAGAAATTTTAAGCTTTAATTGCAAAGATATAAATCATCCAGATGTTTTAGGAGCTCTTATTAGTCTGGGTCTGGATAGAGAAAGTATTGGAGATATTTCTGTTTTAGATGGAAAAGTAGAGTTTGCCCTCCTTGCTAGCGAAGCTAATTTTGTTAAATATAATCTATCGAAAATCAAAAATGAAGATATTGATATACATATTAAGGAAGATGGACGATTGCTCCTAAAAGAATCCGAATTTTCATCTTCAAGTGGATTCGTGTCTTCATTAAGGTTGGATAATATTATTTCGCAAATTCTTAATTGCTCAAGATCTAGGGCTAAAGTCTTAATAACTGGTAGGATGGTTAAAGTCGACCATCAAATTATTGTTGACCCTTCTTATCAGGTTAGTGAAGCTTGCCTTATATCTGTAAGAAAAGAAGGTCGTTTTATTTTTGATGAGGTTACTGGCCTAAGTAAGAAGGGTAACTATCACATAGTGTATAGGAAATTATTATGATATATTTTTTAATTATTGTTGTGGGTATAGTGCTTGACCGACTCACGAAAATTTATGCAGTCAAGAATTTAATGGTTAATCCAATAGAAAGTAAATTGATAAATCTCACATACTTAGAAAATAGGGGGGCAGCTTTTGGTATATTACAAGATAAAAGAATCTTGTTTGTAATCTTAACCATAAGCATTGTTCTTTATTTGATTTATTATTTCGTAAAGAATATTAAAAAAAATCCACCTATCTTAAATATAGCCATGGCTATGATTATTTCTGGAGCAATTGGGAATTTTTATGATAGACTTTTCCAAGCTTACGTTGTTGATTTTATAGAATTTTCTTTTGTGAATTTCCCAGTTTTTAATGTAGCAGATATATTTGTAACTGTCGGATGTGGACTTATGATCATTTATATTATGCTTCATGGAGAAAAATCAAATGACCGTAAAGATAGGTAATGATTGGGATAAGCTTCTAAAATATGAATGGGATAAGCCTTATTATCAAGATCTAAGAAAATTTTTGATTAGAGAGTATAGAAATTATAATATCTATCCAGATATGTATGATATATTTAATGCTCTAAAATATGTGGCTTATGAAGATGTAAAGGTTGTAATCCTAGGCCAGGACCCTTACCACGGAAGGGGTCAAGCTCATGGTTTTTCTTTTTCGGTAAAGGAGGATGTCCCAATACCACCATCACTTTTAAATATATACAAGGAATTGCGTGATGACTTGGGTCTTTTCATACCAGATAATGGTAATCTTACAAAATGGGCTAAGCAAGGTGTTCTACTTTTAAATACTGTCCTTACGGTTAGAGAAAAATCACCCAATTCTCATAAGGATAGGGGGTGGGAAAAACTTACGGACAGGATTATAGCCCTTCTAAATCAAAGAGAAAAACCAATAGTATTTATCCTTTGGGGAGCGAATGCACGATCAAAGACAAAACTTATAAATAATCGAAGGCATTTAATTCTAACTTCAGCCCATCCCTCTCCGCTTTCAGCTTATAGGGGATTCTTTGGATCTAAGGTGTTTTCTAAGACAAATAAATTCTTGAGAGATAATAATATGAAAGAAATTGATTGGCAAATTGAGAATCATAAGTGATTCTCAATTATTTTTTTAGCTAATTTTAGCATGTTTAAATAAGTGTAAGTATATTTTTCTTTAATGATAAGGAAATGTTCATCGACCTTTGTCATCGAAGAATTTACAATATTAAAATTATTGATAGAAACATAACCTGTCGATTTACTATCAAAACGTCCGTATAAAACTTGAAGATCAATTATAATTTCTTGCCCGTCTATAACAAGTTCGTAATTATCACCATAAAAGTAAGCCGAATCCATGGTCTTGTCGCTTTTAAATTTGAGATTTGCTATGTCATTATTAATATAGGAATCCAGCAAGGATATTGTTGAGTATTTTGTTTTTATACTTAATTTTTCGATAAAGTAGGATTCAATATTTCTTATAAGCTCTGTAGCTATTAAATCATTTTCATTGTGTTTCATAATTGGATATGGTCTATCTCTCTTATCTGTATCATTAATTAACTTACTTATACTCTTGTATCTTGAAGGGTCGTCTCTATGAAAATTTACGAGTTTTTCTATATCTGTTAATTTTAAAGAATCAAAGTCGAAAAATTTCCTATATTTTTTTACAACTTTCAATAGGTCTACACAATCTACTAAGACTGGGAATAACTTATGATCTATAAGTCTATTGTTTAAGAAAGCAAGGTCAAAAGTATCTCCATTATAGGTAACTAGTGTCTTATTTTTGATTTTTTTAAGATATATTTTAAGAAGCCTTTCTTCTTCGTCGTCATTTTGGGCAAAGTATTGGACTATATAGGTCTTATCATCATTTTTTTCTATAAGACCGAGAAGGACTAATTTATCTAATCTAGAATCTAGACCAGTCGTTTCAATATCTAAAATCATTTCGTTTTCTTTTAAATTTTTACTATAATATCTTTTCTTAAAGGTAATCATGTTATTATTATACTATTATTTGTAATTGTCAGGGGTTATAATATAATATAGAAGTTAAGGAGTAAGTCATGATATACTTAGATAATGCAGCAACAACTAAAATATACAAAGAGGCTATAGAAGCGGAAATAGATGTGGCAGAGAATTTCTATGCTAATTCATCTTCTATTCATTCTTTCGGAATGGAATCCGAAAATTTAATAAAAGAGACTAAGAAAATATTCGCTAAAGTTATTAATGCTAAGGAAAATGAGATATATTTTACCAAAGGTGCTAGCGAATCAAATAATATAGTAATCTCTTCTTTTGCTTCTTTAGAAAATACGGCTATAACAACTAGTATCGAACATTCCTCAGTTTTTGATGCTTTCAATAATTATAAATATAAAAAAGTTATCTATTTAAAAAATGATAAGTATGGCTTTATAGACCTAGAAGATTTAAAGAATAAGTTAAATGATAATATAAAACTAGTTTCAATAATTTATGTTAATAATGAAATAGGAACAATACAGGATATTGAAAAAATTAGTAAAATCATTAAAGACTATGACGAAAATATTTGCCTACATATAGATGCGACCCAAGCTCTTGGCAAAATTGATTGCAATGTCGCTAAATTATCTTGTGACATAATGAGTTTTAGTGCCCATAAGTTCCATGGGCCAAAGGGAGTTGGTGGTCTTTATATTAGTAACAAATTCATAGCAAAAATTAAACCTATTATCTATGGCGGAAGACAACAAGTTATCTCTTCCGGAACTGATAATCACCAGGCTATATATGCGGCTGGAGTTGCCCTTAAAAAACAGATAGATGATAAGGAATACGCTTATATCCAAAAACTTAATTCCTATCTTAGAGAAAAGATTAATAGTCATATAAGCGATTATTATATTATAAGTCCAGAAAATGATAGCTCGCCATATATTCTAGATGTTGCTTTTAAAAATATAAAGGCAGAAGTCCTAGTTCATTATATGGAGGATTCTGAGATTTATGTATCATCTGGCTCGGCATGCTCTAAGGGAGAAGATAATAGAATTTTAAGGGCTATTGATCTTGATAAGACATATATTGATGGAGCTATCAGGTTTTCTTTTTCTTCATACATAAGTTTTGAAGACTTGGATAAAACAGCAGATGTTCTAAAAAGTGGAATTGAAATGATAAGGGAGTTTATGTGATGGAGCACTTATTAGCGATAAGTTTTGGAGAAATATTTCTAAAGGGTAAGAATAGGAATGTTTTTTACAAGACAGCTACAAATAATATTAAAAGAAATATAAGAGAGATTGGCTATTATGACATGTATACAGAATCTTCAAAGCTATATATTAAGGCAGATAAAGATAAGTTTGATAGTCTAATAAAAGAGATTAAAAAAGTATTTGGAATAGCATATATTTCAGAAGTTGTCAAATGCGAGAAGACAATTGAAGATATTAGCAGAACAAGCATACAATTAATCAAATACTATAAGATGGATCAGGGTTTAACTTTTAAGGTAGAAAGCAAAAGAACAGATAAATCCTTTAGTCTAACTTCTCCTAAACTTAGTGCAGAAATAGGTGGAGATATCTTGGCAGAGTTTAAAGATTTGAAAGTTGATATTCATAAGCCGGATTTTACAGTTTTTATTGATATAAAATCATCTGCCTACATTTATATTAAAAGAATTAAGGGACTTGGAGGCCTACCATTAGGCTCTAGTGGTGAAGGTTTACTACTCTTATCAGGAGGAATTGATTCACCAGTAGCGGGATACTTGATGGCAAAAAGAGGTATGAATATAAATGCTATACATTTTCACTCCTATCCTTTTACATCAAAAAGAGCTCATCAGAAGGCAATGGATCTTGCAAAAATCTTATCAGCTTATACAGGAAAGATGACAGTTTATTCTGTAAATCT
Source organism: Anaerococcus tetradius (assembly GCF_947087635.1). Classification (NCBI taxonomy): domain Bacteria; kingdom Bacillati; phylum Bacillota; class Tissierellia; order Tissierellales; family Peptoniphilaceae; genus Anaerococcus; species Anaerococcus tetradius. Next base: position 68,186 of record NZ_CAMUDP010000002.1, on the reverse strand, counting down.
TGCAGAAATCTATAAGGCTATAAGTAAAAATTGCCAAAGAAGAGAAACCACTATCTTATCTCGTAGGTTTATGATGAGAATAGCCAACAAGATATCAGAAAAATATGAATATCAAGCTTTAATTACAGGTGAGAGTCTTGGCCAAGTAGCAAGTCAAACTATAGAATCAGTTTCAGTTATTAATGAATCAAGCAGCCTACCAATACTAAGGCCATTGATTGCTATGGATAAGAAAGACATAATTGAAATTTGTGAAAAAATTGAAGCATATGAAAAAGCTATTGAGCCTTTCGACGATTGTTGTTCAATTTTCGCTCCAGATTTACCAGTTACAAAACCAAAGCTAAAATATATACAAAAATCAGAAGAAAATCTTGATATAGAAAAATTAGAAAATGAAGCCATAGATAGTATGGAAATTATAGAAATAGCTTGACAAAAACAGCTTTTAATAGTACTATGAATCAGTAAACTGCTCAGTCCGGGTACTGATCCCCAACACTGGCGAGAATTTTAGTAATAGGAGGTTTCCATGTACGCAATAATTAAAACAGGTGGAAAACAATACAAAGTATCAGAAGGTGACTTAGTAAGAGTTGAAAAACTCCCATACGAAGTTGGCGACACCGTTGAATTTGACCAAGTACTTTTAGTTTCAGGAGACGAAGTTAAAGTAGGTTCTCCAGTAATTGAAAACGCAAAGGTTACAGCAACAGTTGAAGATCAAAATAAAGATAAGAAGATTGTTGTATTCAAATACAAACCTAAAAAACAATACAGAAAAAAACACGGTCACAGACAACCTTATACTTTAGTAAAAATTGATAGCATAAATCTTTAATGATTAATGTTAGTTTGTTAGTCGATAAAGAAAGAAAAATAGGATTTGAAATACGAGGCCATGCTGATTTTGCTGAGCATGGCAGCGATATAGTTTGCTCAGCAGTTACGATATTAGCTTATGCTTGCGTCAATACACTTGATAAGTATGCTACAGAGGTTGAATTTGTAGATGATGGTGACTTATTAAGACTTTTTAGTCCAGATAAGAATGATGAAATTGATGTGGTTTTTGACTATTTCGCAACGGGTGTGGAGACTTTGCTAGGTAATTATAGCGATTACGTAAAATTAAATTATAAGGAGACATGAAATGATATTAAATATAAATTTACAAAGATTGTCAAGCAAAAAGGGAGTTTCTTCTTCAAAGAACGGTAGAGATTCTAATGCTAAAAGACTAGGTGTTAAAAGAAGTGATGGACAATTTGTTAACGCTGGAACAATCATAGTTAGACAAAGAGGAACAAAAATCCACCCAGGTAACAATGTTAAAAAGGGTGCTGATGATACTCTTTATGCTTCATGTGAAGGTGTTGTTAAATTCGAAAGAAAAGGAAGAAACAGAAAACAAGTTTCTGTTTACGACAAAGCAGATATCGCTTAGAAGTCACAGCTTGCCAATTGGCAAGCCTTTTTTTATGAGAGGATATAAATATGATTGACTACGCAAGAGTAAGTCTTAAAGCAGGTGATGGCGGAAACGGAGCCGTTGCTTGGAGACGAGAAAAGTATGAACCAAATGGCGGACCAGCTGGTGGCGATGGTGGCGATGGTGGTTCAATAATAATAAAAGCTACTAGAAATCTATCTACCCTTGATGAGTTTAGATATAAAACTAAATATAAGGCTCAGAATGGTGAAGCTGGTGGTAAAAGCAAAAAATTTGGTAAAAAAGGCGAAGATTTAATAATAAAAGTTCCTGTAGGGACTTTAGTAAGAGAAGCTGAAAGCAAGGTAATAATAAAAGACTTGAATGAAGATGGTGAGGAATTTATTATAGCTAAAGGAGGCAGAGGTGGTAGAGGTAATGTTCATTTTAAAAACTCTATCAGACAAGCTCCAAGATTTGCTGAAAAAGGAAGGGCTGGCCAAGAAATTGAACTAATATTTGAGCTAAAGATTTTAGCAGACGTTGGTTTAGTAGGACTTCCAAATGTTGGTAAGTCTACCTTGATCTCCGTAATTAGCAAGGCGAAACCTAAAATTGCTAACTATCACTTTACAACTATAGATCCAAATCTAGGTGTTGTTAATATAGATAGCGAAAGGTCTTTTATAGTAGCAGACATTCCAGGTCTTATTGAGGGAGCTAATGAAGGAAATGGCTTAGGTCATGATTTTTTAAAGCACATCGAAAGATGTCGAGTTTTGGTTCATCTTGTAGATATTTCTGGAATTGAGGGTAGAAATCCTATAGATGATTTTAATATGATTAATGAGGAGCTAAAACTATATAATGAAAAATTGGCCGAAAAACCAATGCTTATAGCTTTAAATAAGTCTGATTTGGACTTTAATGATAATGCTTCATCATTTATAAAGGAGTTTTCTGATAAATATGATATCTACAAAATATCGGCAGCGACAACAACAGGTATAAAAGAGTTGATAGATGCTGTATCAGAACTATTGGCTAATAGTAAAATAAAAGAGTTTGATCCGATGGAAGAGGTAGATAATGATTTCTTGAACCAATATTACGACAAAGAAATTGAATTTGATTTGAACTTTAGAAAAGAAAATGATATTTACGTTGTAGATGGCAAGAGAGTTGATAAACTTCTAGAAAAAGTAGATTTAGACGATTATGATGGAAAGATGTACTTTGAAAAAACTCTTAGAGAGATGGAAGTCTTTGATAAATTGAAAGAAATGGGTATCCAAGAGGGCGACAGTGTTGCTTTTGGAGACTTGGTATTTGAATACTACGAATAGGAGGCAAGATGTTAACAGGTAAACAAAGAGCTTTTCTTAAACAAGAAGCCCACGATTTTAAACCGATTATAAATATAGGTAAATTTTCAGTAACTGATGATTTAATTAAAGCTATTGATGAAGCACTTCAAGCAAGAGAGCTTATTAAAATCAAAATCCTAAATAATAATATGGATGATCAAGGTGAAATTATAGATACTATAATTGATAAGACCTCTTCTGAATTTATATCACATTTAGGTTCGATTTTTACCTTATATAGAAAAAACGAAGACAATAAGTACGGACTATAATGAGAATTGGACTATATGGAGGGACTTTCGATCCCATTCATACAGGACACCTAATTGTAATAGAAAATGCAATTAACTTTATGAAGCTTGACAAAGTTATTATTCTTCCAAGTTCTAATCCTCCACACAAGAAAAACAAGAAAAAGACCGATACTAATATTAGAGTAGAAATGGTTAGTGAAGCTATAAAGGACAATGATAAAATTGTCCTTTCTACTTTTGAGTCAACAGATGATACTATAAGATATACCCATGAAACAATTAGATACTTTAAGGAAAAATTTAACAAAGATGATGTTTTCTATATCATGGGTGAAGATTCTTTCCTAACTATTGATACCTGGAAGAATTACACGGATATTTTAGGTGAAAAAATAATAGTTTTTACTAGAAGCAATATAGATGAAGATAGTGAATTGGTTAGAAAAGTAGATGAAATCAGAAAAGACAATCCAAATATTTTCCTAATTAATAATTTGAATATTAATATTTCATCAACTCTTATAAGACAATTGGTCAAGGATAGGCTAAGCATAAAGTATCTAGTTAGTGATAATGTTAAATATATTATCGAAAAAAGAGGTTTATATGTTTGATTATGATAAATACAAAGCAAAATTAATTAATGATATTGGAGAAAAACGATATAAACATAGCTTAAGAGTAATAGCATGTGCCTTAGAATTATCCAAAAATATGAAAATTGATAAGGAAAAAGTTAAACTAGCTTGCTTTCTACATGATTGTGCGAAATATAACGAAGAAAAGTATCTGAAAGAACTTGATGTTGATTTGCCAAAAGAAGTGGATATCAGGAATTCTATGCCAGTAGTTCATTCTTTTTTAGGAGCAGAAGTTGCAAAAAAAGTGTATAATGTAAAAGATAAGGATGTACTTGAAGCTATCAAATATCATACGACTGGTAAAGAAAATATGACCGATTTAGAAAAAATTGTATTTATAGCAGATGCGATAGAAGAGGCTCGATCTTATCCTGGCGTAGAAGATATTAGAAAGAAAGCTTTTGAAAATTTAGATGATGGTATTTTAGCGTGCTTGAATCATAATATAAAGTACTTAATTGATATTGATAGTTTTATTAATCCTTTAACTATCAGTGCAAGAAATTATTTAATAAGGGAGAAAAATGGATAAGCTAGATATAATATTAAAAACATTAGACGATAAATTAGCTGAAGATGTAAAGGTTATAAATCTTGAAGGCTCTTCAATCGCTGATACATTTGTATTAGCAAGTGGCGCTAGTATTAATCAAACAAGGGCCTTGGCGGATTATATTGAAGATGATTTAGAAAAAGAAGGCTACTCTTTAATTTCTAAAGAAGGTTTGAGAGAAGGTGAATGGATTCTCCTTGATGTTGGAGATATTATTGTTCACATCTTCACGATGAAAAATAGACAATTCTATGATTTAGATAATTTGTGGGAGAAATAATCTCCCAAATCCTTCTAGGAGTATTTTATGTCTGAGGATAAAAAAGATAAGATTATATATGGATTAATAATTGCAGTTTTTTTATTGCTTGCAAATTTTTTATATTCTAAAGATGTTACTGGGCTTTTTAATAAGTCTGAACAAATAAACATAGAAGATCAAAATGACCTAGAACAAATAGATGATAAAAGTCAAAAGCACGAAGCTGTTGAGAAAGTCCCTAAAGAAAAACTCGATAAGAAAGTTTATATTTCAGGTGAAATTAAAAATCCTGGAGTTTATGAGATTGAAGATGGAGAAAGACTTGAGGATTTGATTAAAAAAGCAGGTGGTATGACTGATCAGGCGAATGATAAAACACTAAATCTTGCTGAAAGATTAGAAGATCAGATGAAAATTTACATACCTAACAAGAATGAAGACAATTCAGAGGAAAACAATGATTCTAATCAAGTCAAAAGTGGACAAACTAGTGTAAAATCTGCCTTAATTAATATTAATACTGCTAGTAAGGAAGAATTGATGACTCTGCCAAATATTGGTGACAAAAGAGCTGAATCTATTATTGAGTATAGAAAGAAAAATAGATTTGAAAAAATTGAAGATATTAAAAATATTAGAGGTATAGGCGATAAGTATTTTGAAGCCTTAAAAGATTTGATTACAGTATAGGTGAAATATAATGAAATTATCTACAAGAGGCAGGTATGGTTTAAGGGCTATGTGTTATTTAGCTAGTAACAGTTCTAGGGGATATATTTCTGTATCAGAAATTAGTGATAAATTAAATTTATCCGAAAATTACTTGGAACAATTAATAAGACTCTTAAAAAAAGAAGGATTAATTTCATCGGCTAGAGGACCTAAGGGTGGCTATAAGATAACTAGAGACCTTGATGAGCTAACAGTTGGTGATATTCTTAGAGTGCTAGAAGGCAATATAACAATAAGTGATTGTGTTAGCGGAGATGTTAATTGCGATGATAAGTGCGATGCTTATTATGTCTTCGATAAAATTGATAAAGTATTAAATGAAGCAATCGATTCAATAAGTTTAAAAAATATAATTAATCAGGAAGTTTGAGGTAAAAAGATGAAAAACTTAGGTATGAACGAATTAAGAAGCAAATATTTGAATTTTTTTGGAAATAAAAAGGGACACACTCTCTTAAAGTCGTTTCCATTAATTCCTATAGATGATGATTCATTGTTGTTAATTAATGCAGGAATGGCTCCTCTAAAGAAATACTTTACTGGTGAGAAGAAAATGAAGAATAATAGAGCTACATCTTCTCAAAAGTGTGTTAGAACTGCAGATATAGAAAGAGTTGGTAAGACTGAGCGTCATGGAACTTTCTTTGAAATGTTGGGTAACTTTTCTTTTGGAGATTATTTTAAAAAGGAAGCAATTTCTTGGGCTTACGAATTTTTGACAAAAGAACTTGAGATTTCTAAGGATGATTTGTGGGTTACTGTATTTAAGGAAGATGATGAAGCCTATAATATTTGGCATGAGCATATAGGTATTGCTAGTGAAAGAATTCTTAGAGAAGGCAAAGAAGATAACTTTTGGGAACTAGAGGTTGGACCTTGCGGACCTTGTTCAGAAATATTTGTTGACAGGGGAGCTGATAGAGCTATAGATGAGAATGATAATAAACCAGGTAATGATAATTCAGATAGGTTTATGGAGGTTTGGAACTTAGTATTCACACAATTCAATAAGGATGCTCAAGGAAACTACACACCACTTTCTCATCCTAATATTGATACTGGAATGGGCCTTGAAAGAATTGCCATGGTACTTCAAAATAAAGATAATATTTTTGAAGTAGACGTAATGGCAGCAATTATCTCAGAAATTGAAAAACTAGCTAATAAGAAATACAAAGAAAATAAGAAAGACGATGTATCAATAAGAGTAATTGCCGATCATTCAAAGGCTATGACATTTCTAGTATGCGATGGGGTCATTCCATCTAACGAAAAAAGAGGCTACGTTCTAAGAAGATTAATTAGAAGAGCTTATAGGCACGGCAAGCTACTAGGAATAGATGGAGAGTTTTTAACAAAGATTGTAGATAAGGTAATAGATACTTACAAAGTCGAATATGATGAACTAGAAACTAATAGAGATAAGATTAAAGATATAATTAGAGATGAAGAAGAAAGATTCCAAAAGACTATTGAGCAAGGACTTGAAAGACTCAATTCATTAATTGATACTATAGAAAGAGTGCATGGAAAACTATTAGACGGAAAAGAAGCTTTCAAACTATATGATACTTATGGTTTTCCATTGGATTTGACAAAAGAAATCTTGGAAGAAAAAGATTTAGATGTTGATGAAAAAACCTTTAATGATCAAATGCAAATTCAAAAGCAAACAGCAAGGGATGCTAGGAAAAAAGATGCTGGTTGGTCATTAGATAATATTAACACAGATGGATTGGCTAAAACTGAATTTATTGGATATGATAAGCTTGCTATCGAGGCAGAAATATTAGATATATTTGAAGAAAATAGTGAAGCTTCTTCGATAAGTGAAGGAAATAATGGTATAATAATAAGTGATAAGACTTCATTTTATGCTGAAGCTGGTGGTGAAGTCGCTGATACAGGAATAATTTTTAACAATTCTTTCAGAGCTAAGGTTATAGATGTTCAAAAACAAAAAGACATATATTTCCATTATGTAGAAGTTTTAAGTGGCGAAATCACTAAGGGCCAAATCGCAACATTTGAAGTGGATAGGGATAGGAGATTTGATATTCAAAGAAACCACTCAGCTACCCACTTACTTGACCAAGCTTTAAGGGATGTTTTGGGAGAAGGTATAAAACAAGCAGGATCTCTAGTAGATGAATATAAATTAAGATTTGACTTCTCTTATAACAAAGCTATGACCAAGGAAGAAATCAAAGAAGTTGAAGATATAGTCAACAGACAAATAGCTAAACAAGAATTAGTTACCAAAGAAATTGTTGATTATAAACAATCTCAACAAATGGGTGCTATTGGTTTATTTGAAGATAAATATAAGGATAAGGTTAGGGTAGTTTCTATGGGAGATTATTCTAAAGAATTATGTGGTGGTTGCCATGTAAATTATACAAGTGATATTCTAATGTTTAAGATTAACCAAGAAACATCAGTTTCTGCCGGAGTTAGAAGAATTGAAGCTGTTACTGGTAGAAAAGCTTATGAACTATTAACAAAATCTAAAAATAGCTTAAAAGTAATTGCAAGTAAGCTAAATACAAATGTTTCTACAATAATTAATAGGATAGAAAGCCTTGAAAATGAAATAGAAAATTATAAGAAAGATATCAGCAGACTAAAATCTAACAACAGTTCGGATATTGTTAACGAATTGAAAGCAGATGTAAAAGAAATAAAGGGTATAAATTTATTAGTCAAGAAGTTTGATAATGTTCCTATGGATGAATTACGTGATTATGAAAATAGGATCAAAAATTCATTCGACAATCTAATTATAGTATTTGCGTCAGTAAGCGATAAAATAGTATTTACAGTTTCAGTAGATGATAATTTAACTAATAAGTATAATGCTGGCAAAATTGTAAGGGAAATCGCACAAATTACTGGTGGTAACGGCGGTGGCAAAAAGAACTTTGCTCAAGCTGGAGGAAAAGATATTTCTAAGCTTGATGAAGCTTTGAAAAAAGTCAGTGAAATAATTTAAAGGAGATATTATGACTGATAAGAATAACTTCAATGAGACCATGCTATTTAAAGCAGATAAAGATCAAGAAAAAGATATTAGAGAGATATTGACAACAGTATATAAAGCACTAGAAGATAAGGGCTATAAGCCAACAGGTCAAATAGTAGGCTATTTATTATCAGGCGATCCAACTTACATTACAGCCCATGGTGGTGCTAGAAAGTTAATAAGAACAGTAGACCGTGACAGAATACTTGAAGAATTACTAGAGAAATATATTAATGAGTAGAATAATGGGTCTAGATGTTGGTAATAAAACAATTGGGGTTGCTCTTAGTGACCCTATGTTTTTGCTAGCTAATGGTCTAGAAACGATTAAAAGAAAAAATGCCAGTTCAGATATAGAAAGACTAAGAGAAATAATCAATGATAATGATGTTGAATTAATTGTAGTTGGTCTGCCTAAGAATATGAACAATACCATTGGCCCTCAAGCAATGAGAGTCATGAGCTTTGTTGATCTTATAAAAAAACAAGTAGACATAGAAATTGTTTATCAAGATGAGAGAATGACTACTATTCAATCAGAAGCAGTGCTAATTGACATGGATGTAAGACGTGAGAATCGTAAAAAATACATCGACAAAATAGCTGCAACTTTCATACTACAAACATATTTGGATAGGAGAAAAAATGGATAAAATTATTTTACTTGATGAAGAAAATAATGAAGTCGAATTCGAAATATTAGATACATTCGGAGTTGATGAGGCAAATTATGCTGCCTTAAAACAAAAAGGTGATGATTTAATACTTATAGTTGAAGTGATTGAAAATAACGGAGATGTTGAATTTAGAACTATAGAAGACGAAGATTTACTGGATGAAATCATCGGAATTTACGAAGAAATGAAAGAAGATCTAGATGAATACTAATCAAATAAGAAAGATTTTTGAAGAGAATAATCAAAAATTCACTAAACAAAGGGAAATTATCTTTAATGCAATGAAAAATTCTGAGGCAAAACACATAACACCTGAAGAACTTTTTTCAATTGTTCACCTTGAACATAAACAAGTTGGTATTGCTACTATATATAGAACTTTAAATATATTTGAAGAGTTAGGTATAGTAAACAAGCAAGAATTTACAGATCAGGCTTATACTTATGAGCTTATAGATCCTAAAAATGATCACCATGATCATATAATATGTACAAGTTGTGGAAAAATAATTGAAGAAGAATTTTTGTCAAAAGATGAAATGAAAGAATCTTTAAAAAAGGAATTTAATTTTGATTTAGATTATTATTCATTGAGGATTTTTGGAACATGCTCCGATTGTCAAAAAAAGAAGGAGTAAAAATGCAAAATGACAAAAAATTAAGGATAATCCCACTAGGTGGATTACAAGAAGTGGGAAAAAACTGTACATTGGTAGAATATGGCAATGATATGATTATGATCGACTGCGGGCTTACTTTTCCTGATGCGGAAATGCTTGGTGTCGATATAGTTATACCAGATTTTACCTATGTAGAGGAAAATAAAAATAAATTAAGGGGGATTTTTGTAACTCATGGTCATGAAGACCACATAGGTGCAATCCCATATTTTCTAAAAAATGTAGATACCAATGTGTATTGTTCTAAGCTAACAAAGGGTCTACTAGAAAATAAATTTAAAGAACATGGCCTAAATCCTAATAAGATAAAGATGGTTAATGTAAATAATACTGTCAAGGCTGGATCATTAAGTGCAGAGTTCATTAGAGTAAGTCACTCTATACCAGATTCTTGTGCTATTGCTGTAAGGTCACCTATTGGAACAGTAATATTTACTGGTGATTTTAAGATGGATTTTACCCCAATAGACAATGACCCAACAGATATACAAAGGTTAGCTGAATTAGGTAAAAAGGGTGTATTAGCTCTATTTGCAGACAGCACTAATGTTGAAAGAGAAGGTTATTCATTAAGTGAAAAAACAGTAGGTGACACCTTTATTCAAATATTTGGAAGGGCTAAATCAAGGATAATAGTTGCTACATTTGCGTCAAATTTGCATAGGGTACAACAAATTATATATGCAGCAGAAAGATACAACAAGAAAGTTGCTCTTTCTGGTAGATCTATGCTAAATAACGTAAGAATTGCTAGTGAATTAGGATATTTAAAAATCAAAAGCAACACAATCATAGATATGAAGAATATCAAAAATTATGCTGACGATGAGATAGTAGTTCTATCAACTGGAACTCAAGGTGAACCCCTATCCGCCCTAACTAGGATGGCCAATAAGGAACATAAGCAAATTAATCTAAACGAAACAGATACAGTTATCTTATCTTCATCTGCTATACCTGGAAATGAGATGGCTATTAATAATACTATTAACAACCTAACCAAAATTGGATGTAAGATAATCTATTCGTCATTAGCCAAGGTTCATGCTTCAGGTCATGCTTGTCAAGAAGAAATAAAGCTTATGTATCAATTAACAACACCAAAATATCTAATACCTGCCCATGGTGAAGTAAGACAACTTCAAAAACACGCAGAAATCGCTGAGGATATGGGTCAAGCAAAAGAAAATATCCTCATTGGTAAAAATGGTGATGTTTATGAGTTTACCAAGAAGACTGGAGCAATCAATGGTAGGGTTCAAGCAGGAAATATTCTTGTAGATGGTTCTGGCATTGGTGATGTTGGAAATATTGTCCTAAAAGATAGAAAACACTTATCTGAGGATGGATTAATGGTTGTATCATTAACATTTGATAAGCACACTCAACAACTATTAGCTGGCCCTGAAATAGTATCTCGTGGTTTTGTTTATGTCAAAGAAAATCAAGATATTATTGAAAATGCAAAAGATGTTGTATTAAGATCAATTAAAAAGTGCTCTGACAAAGACATTCGCGCTATAAGTCAAATTAAGTATAAGATTAGAGAGGACTTAAAATCTTATATTTATAATGAACTTGGACGTGATCCAATGATATTACCTGTTATTTCTGAGCTTGAAAGCAATGAATCCTATAAATAGAGAATATATTACGTCATTTATTGATGATTTGCTAGAAGACATGGATTTTTTAGAACTAAGAAAGTTTGCAGAAGAAAATTCAGTCCCCATTATGAAGGTAGAAACAAAAGAATTTTTGAAAAGTTTAGTCAAAATGAAAAATCCTTCATCTATTCTAGAGTTCGGAACTGCAATAGGTTACTCGTCTTTAGTGTTTGAAAAATATAGCCAAGCTAAAATAACTACTATTGAGTTATCAGAAGAAATGGCAAATATTGCAAGAGATAATTTTGAAAAATATAATGCAAATGTCAATTTAATAAATGATGATGCCAAAAAAGCCTTGACTAATCTAAATCAAGGCTTTGATTTTGTTTTTATAGATGCTAATAAATCTAATTATAAATTTTACTTCGACTATGTCGATAAGAATCTCCTCAATGATGGTGGAGTAATAATTTGCGATAACATACTCTTTAGAGGTGAAGTTTGTAATGATGATCTGATTGAAAAAAGAAAGATTACTATAGTCAAAAGACTAAGGAAATTTCTTGCTTATATTACTAGTAGGAATGATTATATAACATCAATTATTCCTATTGGTGATGGAATAAGTATAAGTTGTAAGGGGAAAAATTATGAATAAGAAAGTTGAATTACTTGCGCCCGCTGGGGATATGGAAAGATTGGAAGCAGCAATTAAATTTGGTGCCGATGCGGTATTTCTAGCTGGTGATAGCTTTGGATTAAGAGCCAATGCTAAAAATTTCGATAAAGAAGAATTAAAAAAAGCGGTAGAAATAGCTCACAAAAACAATGTAAGAGTTCATGTTACAATGAATATATTACCTCATGATGAAGACATGAAGGGCCTAGTAGAATATCTGGAGTATTTGGACTCTGTAAAAGTTGACGCTTTAATTATATCTGATCCAGGTATTTTTTCACTAGCTAAGGAACATACAAATATTGACCTTCATATTAGCACCCAGGCTTCAGTAACTAACTCTTTTACTGTTAAGTTTTGGCATGATATGGGGGCTAAGAGGGTAATACTAGCAAGAGAACTTTCCTTTGAGGAAATTAAGGAAGTTAAGAAGAATGCTCCTGAGGATATGGAGATTGAATGCTTCATTCATGGGGCTATGTGTATATCATATTCTGGCAGGTGTCTATTATCTAATTATATGACAGGAAGGGATGCGAATAGGGGTGATTGTGCTCAATCATGCAGATGGAAATATTCCATTCAAGAAGAGACAAGGCCAGGTGAATATTATCCTATAGAAGAGGATGGTAGGGGTGGAACCTTCATCATGAATTCCAAAGACCTTTGTCTTTTAGATGAGATTGATAAGTTGATAGAAATAGGCGTAGATAGCTTCAAAATCGAAGGAAGAATGAAGACGGCTTTCTATGTTGCAACTGTAATTAGAAGCTATAGACAGGCAATAGACGCTTATTATGATGGTAAATTCAACGAAGATGTAGCTAAAAAGTATTATAAGGAAATTACTAAAGCTAGTCACAGACATTTCACAAAAGGATTCTTTAATAAGAAACCTGATGCAAATGATCAAATTTATGAAAATTCATCATATATAAGAAATTATGATTTCATAGGAGTTGTGCTTGCTTATGATAAAGATAGTAAAATAGCTACAATAGAGCAAAGAAATAGATTTTTTCTAGGTGATGAGATAGAAATATTTTCTAACTCTCCAGATTTTTATGAATTTAAAATTGACAATATGAAAAATAAAAAAGGTGAGGACATTGATGTCGCAAACCAACCTAAGGAAGAAATTCTTATTAAAATCGACTATCCTTTATCCAAGGGCGATATGTTAAGGCGAAAAATCGAGGAATAAAAAATATAAAAACCCGAGTTCATTAGTACTCGGGCTTTTATGTAAAACAGCTTAATCTTCTGATGGATTTTCGGAAAAATCAGCTCTTGTTCTACGAGCTTCTACACCTACATTTGAATTTTCATCAGCTTCGTCAGTGATGCTTCTTAGATTTTCTTGATCTGGACCTAGTTTTCTATCTAGAGATTCTCCACCTGCGTTTTTGTTAGTTTCCCTAACTTTTTTATCAAGTTCAGCGTTTCCTCTGTATTGATTTGTGTTATTTACTTTATTTTCGTCTGTCATTGAATATCTCCTTTCCATATCAATTATCTTCACACTTATATTATAACATATTTATATAAAAATTTCATTAGATATCGTTTGCTATGATTTTTATTATCTCAATTATAGTCTCACTAGCCTTAATCATATGTTCAATTGGAATTAATTCATAAACTCCGTGATAGTTCATGCCACCAGTAAAGATATTTGGTGTTGGTAAACCCATGAAAGATAGCTTAGAACCATCTGTTCCTCCTCTGATAGGCTCTATAATTGGGCTGATACCCAAATTCTCCATGGCTTTTTTGGCGTAGTCAACTATTTTCATATTTTTTTCAATTATTTCGCCCATATTATAATAGGAATCGTTTAATTTAATATTAATTATATTACCATATTTTTTGTTTAAGAAATTTGCATTATCTTTAAATTCTTTTTTCATGGCTTCAAACTTATTCCTATCATGCTCTCTAATGATATATTCCATCTTAGTGTTTTCAATATCACCATTAATACTTAAAAGATGAAAGAAACCTTCGTAGCCTTCTGTATGTTCAGGTCTTCTTACATCCCCCAAAAGATTGTCAAATTCTCTAGCAACTGTAATTGAATTAATCATAGTATTTTTCGCTGAACCAGGGTGAATTGATTTTCCTTTAATACTTACAATTCCACTAGCAGCATTAAATGATTCATATTCTAATTCACCAAGATAGCCACCATCAACTGTGTAGGCAAAGTCAGCATCAAAAGCTTTTACATCGAATGTATCACAGCCTGTTCCTATCTCCTCATCAGGAGTAAAGGCAATCATAATATCACCATGTTCTACTTGCGGATTGTTTATTAAAAATTCGATTGCATTCATTATTGATGCAATACCTGCTTTATCATCAGCTCCGAGCAGGCTTTCTCCCCTGGTTGTTATTAATGTTAGCCCTTTAAGCTTATTTAGGATTGGAAATTCTTCGACTCTTATACTTCTTTCATCATTAAGTTTGATATCACCACCTTCATATTTTATGATTTGAGGATTATCTATTTTGCCGTACATTTCTGGAGAGGTATCCATGTGGGATAAGAAACCTACTCTTGGAATGTCTTTATTAGAATTGGATTTTAGTTTAGAAAATACGAATCCTTCTTCATTAATGTTTGCTTCTAATCCAAGTTCTTCTAGTTCTTTTTTTAATTCTTTAGCTAAGACAAGTTGTCCAGGAGTGGATGGTTTTTGCCTTTCTCCTTTGTCTGGATCGCTTTTAGTATCAAATGTTATATATTTCAAAAATCTTTTTGTTATATTTTCCATATTACACCTTCCTTTCTTTTAATTATACTCTAAAGATTGTAAAGTTAGCGAATATTGGTATATTAAATAGAGAAAAGGTGGGATTATGAATAATAAAAAACTTAAAATGATTGTTGAATCTAAAATTCCTTCTTATGGAACAGACCATGCAGCAGGTTTAGATTTATATTCATATACAGATAAAGATATAATAGTTAAAGCAGGAGAAACAGTTAAGGTTCATACTGGTGTTAGGGTAGAGATTCCAGAAGGATACTTTGGAGGAGTATATCCTAGATCTTCTACAGGTGTAAAAAAACAACTTATGCTTTCTAATACAATTGGTGTAATTGATTCTGATTATAGGGGCGAGATTATGGTGTTCTTTTATAACTATGGCAAGGAAACACAAGTCATAAAAAATGGTGATCGATTAGCTCAATTAGTCATACAACCATACCAAAGGTGTGACATAGAGCTTGTAGATAATTTGAATGACTCAGCCAGGGGAGAAGATGGATTCGGTTCAACAGGTCAGTAATGAAAAATAGGATGTATAAAAGATTTAAAAAGAACAAGTATAAGATATATTTAAGCTTAATAAGCCTAGTATTGGCAATTTTTCTGATTATATTTGTTAAAAATACGATATCTGATTATTATTTGAAAAAATATGATAAAGAAATCATTGTAATTAGGGATAGCGATAATATCCAACATTCTTATTCTTTAAGAGAAATTAGATCGCTTAAAGCTATAAAACAGAAGGTTAGAATAAATAAAGGGCTTGAAGTTGTTGAATTAACAGGAGTTGCCCTAGAAAAACTCTTAGGTGATTTAGGTTATAATCTAGAGGAAGCTCCAGATTTACTTATAGAGGATTCTAATGGTAATACTACTACTTTTCCGATGTCTGTTGCTTTGGAAGTAAATAGGGTTCTTCTAGTATATAAGATTAATAACAAAGCTAACAGGGATTATGATGATTCAATGGGAACATTTTCGATAATAGATACTACAAGCGATAACAAATCCTCTTGGGTAAAGGACGCTAAGCTTTTAAATATACAGTAATACTCATGTTAGGCATGAGTATTTTTTTGCTAGGCTATAAATTTATGAAATGGAGTTAAAATGAAGAGCAATTTTAAGTACGATAAACTTACTCCTATGCTAAAACATTATGTAGATGTAAAAAATGATTTTAGAGATTCTATACTCTTATACAGGGTAGGCGATTTTTATGAAAGTTTTTTTGATGATGCGATTATAACAA
Organism: Anaerococcus tetradius; assembly: GCF_947087635.1. Classification (NCBI taxonomy): domain Bacteria; kingdom Bacillati; phylum Bacillota; class Tissierellia; order Tissierellales; family Peptoniphilaceae; genus Anaerococcus; species Anaerococcus tetradius. The sequence goes on along the minus strand of NZ_CAMUDP010000002.1, from coordinate 52,245 downwards.
GTAAGGCCTTATCTCTAACTTTGACTGGTAAGGATTGCGGACATGAGAAAAAGGCACCCATGTGTGGAGTACCTCATCATGTTATTGATAGCTACGCTTTTAAGTTGGTAAAGCAGGGCTATAAGGTGGCCTTATGTGATCAGGTAGAAGATCCTAAAGAAGCTAAGGGGCTTGTAAAAAGAGCTATAACTAGGGTAATTACTCCTGGTACTATTACTGATATGGAATCCTTGGATAATAGGGAGAATAATTATCTTTTATCATTATTTCAAAATGATTATGGTCTATCTATAAGCTATTGTGATATATCTACTGGTAAACTAGTTTGCCTTGAAATAAAGGGACTTAGTTCGTCTTTAGCAAAAAAGGCAATAGATCAAATTGAAAGAATCAATCCTTCAGAAATCCTAATTAATTCAGATTTTTCAGATAATGTATTGAAAAGATATTTCAATGATAATGAAATCTTTCTTAATTATATAGAAAATCCAAAGGACTATCTTAATAGAGCAAGTATGATTAAGAATCATCTTGGTGAAACGAATTTCAAAAAAATCTCTAATATGAGATTAGCTATCTTGTCCTTAGCTAATTTAATTGATTATATTTATAAGTATCATAAGGATAACCTAAGCCACATTAACAATATTGAAGTTTTAGAAATAAACGATTATATGCAGCTTGAGGCAAATACAAGAAGGAATTTGGAGCTCCATAGAAACTTAAATAATAATACCAAAGAAAACACACTTTTAAGTATTTTAGATAAAGCCGATACCGTGATGGGATCTAGGCTAATAAATGAATATTTGGAAAGACCTCTTATTGATAGGGATAAAATAAATAGGAGACTTGATATAGTTGAAAGCTTCCTTGAAGATAGGATTCTTTCTAACAATATTTCTAATATTTTATCAGATGTTTACGACCTAGAAAGACTTATTGCAAAAATATCCTACAAAAGAGCAAACGCAAGGGATTTTATTTCGATAAAAAACTCTATAGCAAATATGCCAAAACTTAGAGAAATACTAGAAGCAAGTGAAAGTGAGCAAATAAGAAATATAGCTTTAAATCTGCCAGATGTTAGCGATATATATGAACTGATTGATAAAGCTATTGTAGATGATCCGCCCCTAGGGATAAGCGAGGGTGGGATAATAAAAGATAAATACAATACAGAGCTTGATTCTCTAAAAATAGCTTCTAAAAATGCTCAAAGCGATTTGATTTTATATGAAAATGAGGAGAAAGAAAAAACTGCTATTAAAAATTATAAAATAGTTTTTAATAAAAATAATGGTTATTCCATTGAAATAACTAAGGCTAACTTGGATAAGGTCCCAAAAAACTATGTCAGAAAACAAACTCTAAAAAATCAAGAAAGATATACTAGTGAGAGATTGGAAGAGATTGCTAATATAATTTTGGGTGGAAAAGATAAGCTTAATGAGCTAGAATATAAGATTTTTTCAAATATTAGAGAAAAAATACTGGCAAATACTATAAAGTTACAAGCTCTCGCTAAGATGCTTGCTATGATTGATGCCTTGAACACATTTGCAAAAATAGCCCTAGAAAATTCTTATATAAGGCCAAAGCTAAGAGATGACAATATTATAAAAATTAAGGATGGTAGACATCCGGTTATAGAAAATAATCTAAAAGAGAATGAATTTATTCCAAATGACACCGACATAGGTAGTAGAGAAAATCTTATTCAAATAATAACTGGGCCTAATATGGCTGGTAAATCGACTTATATGAGGCAAATGGCAATAATTATAATCCTTGCTCAAATCGGATCCTTCGTACCTGCAAGAGCTTGTGAAATATCAATTTGTGATCAAGTTTTCACAAGAATTGGAGCAAGCGATAATATTTCTAAGGGCGAGTCGACCTTCATGTTAGAAATGAATGAGGTAAGTAATATATTAAAAAATTCTACTAAGGATTCTTTTGTAATATTAGATGAAGTAGGTAGGGGAACCTCTTCTGATGATGGTCTTAGTATAGCTATGGCTATAGTCGAGTATCTAAGTAAGCACAAGAAAGTTAAGACTGTATTCGCAACACATTTTCATGAACTAACCATTCTAGAAGATGAACTAGAAAATGTAACAAATCTTAAAATAGAAATATTAGAAGAAAATAATAATCTAGTATTTTTAAGGAAAATAAAAAAGGGTAAATCTGATAGATCGTATGGAATAGAGGTTGCAAAACTAAGTGGTTTGCCTAATGAAATAATCGATAACGCTAAAATAATTATGGACAAATTATCTACGAATGAGATATTTGAAATAAATAAAAGTAAGGAATTATCATCTTCTATCGCAGATATATCAAATCAAAAAATACTTGCTATAAAAAATCTTGCTTCAGCTGTAGATATAAATAGCTTAACACCAATAGAAGCGATTAATAAACTAAATGATTTATTAAAGAAAATTGGAGAATTGTAATGACTATAATAAAATTAGACGATCAGACTATCGAAAAGATAGCAGCTGGTGAAGTTATAGAATCTCCAGTTTCAATCATCAAGGAATTAGTCGAAAATTCTATAGATTCTGGAGCGGATACTATCACCGTCGAAATAAAAAATGGTGGTAAGACTTATATAAGGGTTACAGATAATGGTTGTGGAATAGCAAGAGGTGAGATTGAACTTGCCTTTAGTAAACACGCTACATCAAAGATTAAAGACTTTAATGATTTATATGATATATATTCCTTAGGTTTTAGGGGTGAAGCTCTCGCAAGTATTGTCACTGTTAGCCAACTAACCGCTATAAGTAAAACTGATTTTGAAGATATAGGAAGTAAGATAAATTTTGATAATGGTAAATCTTCTTTAACAAGTATAGCTACTAATACGGGAACTAGTATTGTTGTTAAAGACTTGTTTAGAGATATACCTGTTCGTAGGAGATTTCTTAAATCTGATACGATCGAAGCAAATCGTATAAGTAGACTAATGTACGCTTTTGCTATTGGTTATAAAGATATATCTTTTAAATTTATAAAAAATGACAATATTGAATTTTCAACTAATAAAAATGAGGACTTGAAAGTAAGAATCTCGAAACTCCTTGATGATAGTTTAGGTGAAAATTTAATTAGCCTTAAAGCTAAAAATGATATCTACAAAATTAATGGCTATATATCTAATTCTAACTATTATAGGGGCAACAGATCCTTGCAATATATCTATATTAATAATCGCCTAGTTGATAGTGACTTGATTAGGGCTAGGATCGAGCTAAATTATAGGGGTCTTATTCCTAATGCTAGATTTCCAGTTTATTTTATCTATATTAGTACTAATCCTAAAAATCTCGATGTTAACGTTCATCCTAATAAGAGGAGTATTAAGTTTTCCTATGAAGATGAACTTATAGAATTAATTGATGGAACTCTTAGCATAAAATTAGGGGAGAACAATAGGGCCAAAGAGATAGATGTAAGGACAGAAACTAGCGAAGATTTAATGGATTTTTCTGATTATGGACAAATTCTCAATAAATATAACAAAGTATCTTCTTTCGCCAAAGAAGAGAATAAGAGTAATTTGTACAAAACTAAAGAAAAAAAAGATTATAAATCTAAGTCGCTTGATGATTTCTTTAACAATAATATAGAATTAGACGTTCAAAATGACAGTATTGAAGATAAAAGAAAAATATCTATTTCAAATAAAAATCAGCCTAAAGAAGAATTCGAAGAACAAACATATTTGGAGGACTTTGAGTTTTTAAGCTATAAGTGTTCTATTTTTAATAGATATTCCTTATTTGAAAAGAAAGATGAACTTTATATTTTAGACCATAGAAGGGCATCGGAGAAGATTAACTTTGATAAGTTTATTAAGCAATTATCCAATAAATCAATTGATAAACAAATTTTACTAGATCCTATAATAATAAAGTTAAATAGAAATGATTTTGAAAAATTTAATAGTAAAAAAGAACTCATAAATAACTTAGGTTTTGACGCTGAAATTATAAGTGATGAGTCAATAATTATAAGGTCAACTCCTTTTATTTTTGAAATTCCAGAAAATGATAAATTTTTCTATGATCTTATTGATATTGATTATGATAGGGATGTAGATTATCTTTATAACAAGCTTAGAAAACTGAACCTTTCATATATTTTTAGGAAGGGAGATAAGATTGGTGAAAAAGAGGCTTTCGCCTTAATTAAAGGCCTATCAGCTATGGCTAATCCATATAAAACTAGCGATGGCAAAGCAACTCTTATAAAAATAAATGAAAAAGATGTGGAGAAATACTTTGAAAAATAGATTAATAGTAATAACTGGCCCTACAGCTAGTGGAAAAAGCGATATAGCAATTAATCTTGCAAAATCTTTGGAAAGTCAGATAATATCAGCTGATAGCCAACAAGTTTATAGATATATGAATATTGGTACAAACAAAACAGAAGACATTTTTGAAGTTGATCACTTTATGATAGATTTGATTAATCCTGATCAGCCTTTTTCTGTTGAGGATTTTTCAAGAGAGGCTAGAAGTTTGGTAAAAAAAATCAATGATAATAATAGAATTCCTATAGTAGCAGGTGGTACAGGTTTTTATATAGATTCATTAATTTATGAGATGAATTATGGTCAAGTTAAGAAGGATCAAGGATATAGAAATGAATTACAAGCCCTTGCCATTGATAAGGGTAATGAATTTTTATATAAGCGTTTATCTGAAATTGACCCTGAAACTGCCAAAAGATACCATCCTAATGAAGTTAATAGAATTATTCGAGCCTTAGAAATTTATCATCTAAGTGGTAAGATTCCTTCAGATATTAGGAGCGGAGAAAGAAAATTAAATGATAATATTAATCCTCTAGTGTTTTTTCTAAATTATGATAATAGAGATCTGTTATATGAAAGAATCAATCATAGAGTCCTTAAAATGATAGATGATGGGCTAGTAGAAGAAGTGAAATATTTAGTTAGAAAATACAAGCTAACTGATAAATCTCAGTCTATGTCAGCAATAGGCTACAAAGAAGTACTAAGCTTCTTAAATGATGAAATAACTTACGAAGAAATGATTGAGCTAATTCAAAAAAACACCCGACATTATGCAAAAAGGCAAATAACTTGGATGAAGAAATATCTAGATTATGGATTTACCCATGAAATTAAGATGGATAAGTTAACTAAAGATGATGCAAGTGATATAATTTTAAGTATAATTTTAAGTATAATAAAGGGAGCTTATGATTTATAAAAATATTTACGACAATTATAAAATAGATTACAATTTTGATGAAGAAATCAAAGATATAGAAAGTTCATTGCATGAAGAATTTTTGAAAATTGATGAAATTTCTGAGTATAATCAACTAAAGGTTTTAAGTTCCTTAAAAAAGAATGACCTTCAAACATCAGACTTTATGCAAGCTACAGGTTATGGCTATGCTGATGTGGGAATGGATAAGATTGAGGCTATATTTTCAGATATTTTTAATACTGAGGATGCCTTGGTTCGTCCGAGCATAGTTTCAGGAACTCATGCCTTATCTATAGTTTTATTTTCGCTATTAAATAGCGGAGACCAGATGGTATCGATAACTGATGACCCTTATGATACAATGCAACAGGTTATTGGAATTGCAGGTAATAAAAAGGGAAATCTTTTAGAAAAAGGTGTTATATATGATAAATTAGCCTTAGATGATGAAAATAAAATTCAATATGACAAAATCAAGGATCTTGTAACATATACAACAAAGATTGTATTGATACAAAGGTCAACTGGTTATACCCGAAGAAGAGCTTTTACTATTTCTGAAATCAAAGAAGCCATTATAAAAATAAGACAAGCTAATCCTACGGCCATAGTTTTTGTAGATAATTGCTATGGTGAATTTACAGAAACTCTAGAACCTACTGAAGTAGGTGCAGATATTGTTGCCGGATCTTTAATTAAAAATTTAGGTGGTGGTATAGCCATTACAGGTGGCTATATATGCGGTAAAAAAAATCTCATTGAATACTGCTCAAATTACTTGACAGCTCCCGGAATCGGAAAAGATGAGGGGTTAAGTTTTGGTACAAATAGGCTAGTTGCGGAGGGATTATATTTTGCTGCTCATATTGTAAAAGAAGCTATGAAAGTTGCTATCTTATTTGCTAAAGCCTTTGCTAAATTGGGCTATGAAGTAATCCCAAAGACCGATGACCCAAGATCAGATTTAGTTCAATCAATAATATTAAGAGATCCTGATAAGGTCAAGACTTTCTGCAAGGCTATTCAAGAAGCTTGTAGTGTTGACTCTAACTTCGTTCCCGAAGCTTATCCTATGCCAGGCTATGAAGATCCAGTTATAATGGCTGCAGGAGGTTTCGTAGAAGGAGCTACATCTGAATTATCAGCTGATGGTCCATTGAGAGCACCATATATAGTTTATTTGCAAGGTGGTCTTAACTACTATCATGGAAAACTTGCCTTAAAGATTGTACTAGATAGATTCAAAAAAGAAGCTTATATATAAACTTATAAAAGCTCAGCTATAATCCTGTAATTTTAAGGATATAGTTGAGCTTTTATATATCTATATTAGAGAGAGGATTCTTATTTACAGCATTTTTTAAATCTTCGTCATCGAGGTGAGTATAAATCTGAGTGGTCGAAACATTTGCATGTCCTAAGATATCTTTTAATGCTCTTATATCTACATTTCCATACTTATACATTAGGGTCGCTGCCGTATGTCTCAACTTGTGGGTTGAGTAAACACTTACATCAAAGCCTGCTTTTTTTAAATATTTATCTATAGTACTTTGAACAGCCCTATTAGAAATTCTTTTTTTTCTTGTTGAGATAAATAGGGCATCAATATCAATGTTTTTAACATATTTACCTCTAACTTCTATATACTTTTCTATTAGATCTATACAATTACTGGTTAAATAAATAGTTCTTTCTTTATTGCCTTTACCAATAATGTTAAAATGCTCATTTGAAATATCCCTTAAATTAACACTAACAAGTTCAGAAAGTCTCATGCCAGTAGTAAGGAAAGTAAATATAATAGCTAAATCTCTACATTTTAAGAATTCGTTTTGTTCTTCTTTAACAGTTTCGAGCAATTTCTCAGTTTCTTGTAAGGTTAGATAAACAGGTTGCCTTTGACTTATCTTTGGGTTAGTTAATTTATCGCTAATATTTGTATCAATAACTTCAATCTCGGAAAATAAATATTTATAAAAAGATCTTATGGCAGAAATTTTTCTAGACCTTGTTGAAGCTAAGTCACTTTTGTCATTATCCAAGTAACTTAAATAAGAATAGAAGTCCTGCAAGGATAAGGTCTCAAAGAATTTGGGGTCAACAATTTTATTAATCGATTCAGGGTCGAATTGTTCATCAAATCTCTCAAAATCACCATAATATATTTTTCTGACAAGCATAAACCTAATCATAAGATTCAAATCATAATTATATTCTCTAATTGTATTAGAAGATAGGCCTCTAATAGATTTTAAATAATTAAGATAGTCTGTTAATATAATTGGTGAAATGATTTCTTTCATAAATTCCTCGGTTTAGCTTAAGAATATTGTTCTTTAATAAAATTGTACCTCTTTCTAGGTAAAAATACAATTATTGCACAAAATTATTATTTTGTGCAATAATTTATCTATGATTGACTACTCCTCTTTTATAAAATCACATAATACTCATTCGATCTTTTATTTAGTTCGATTAAAACTTTTTAGTATATATTTTCCTATAATAATGGCTAGAACAGCATTAAGGTATCTTCTACTCAATAGTAACCAACATCTTTATATTTTCCTATATTACTAATGATATTACTTGTTTATGAAATGATTTTTTATAATGCCTTATATTATGGATCTTTGTTTTTGTAAATATTAGAATTATTTTACGAAGAAATTTTAGGATTGTATCATCAATTGCTAATCTTTTATTACCTATAATTTAAGTCATTTACAAAAATTTATTAAATAAAAAACATAGGCCCTATTTTAGCTTGTAAGCGATTTAAAAATAAAAGGAATGCTATTGTATGTCTTTGATTGCAGTTGGTTTTATTATAATTTAAGGAATTATTGTTGGATTAAATGGTCAAGTAAAAATTATTATAATTTAAAGACCTTGTGTTAAAATGATAGGTCCCTATATTGCCTTGTTAGAGATTTAAAGATAAAAGTAATACTAATATCATGATTTTTCATTAATTTCTTTTAACTAAATTAAAAGACTACCAATTAAATGGTAGTCTAGTTTAAATACAATATTTTATTTAGCAAAATCTATCACTTTAGACTCTCTTAATACGTTTACTTTTATTTCACCTGGATATTCTAGTTCTTCCTCTATTTTCTTTGCAATTTCTCTAGCAATTACAATCATTTCATCGTCAGAAATTTTCTCTGGTTTAACCATAATCCTAAGTTCTCTACCAGCTTGTAGAGCAAATGATTTTTCAATACCGTCGAAAGAATTTGCGATTCCTTCAAGGTTTTCAAGTCTCTTAACGTATTTTTCTAAGCTTTCACGCCTTGCACCTGGTCTTGCTGCTGATATAGCATCAGCTGTTTGAACTAAAATTGATTCTACACAGTTAGGTTCAACCTCGCCATGATGTGATTCTATAGCATTTATAACGTATTTATTTTCACCGTATTTATTTGCCATTTCAACACCCAAGCTAACATGTGTTCCTTCTTGTTCACGATCTATGGCTTTACCAATATCGTGTAGTAGTCCACCACGTCTAGCTATTTGAGGATTAGCGCCTATCTCTTCAGCTAACATACCTGCAAGATTTGCAACTTCGACAGAGTGCTTTAGAATATTTTGGCCATAAGAAGTTCTAAATTTCATTTTACCAACTAATCTTACTAGTTGAGGATGTAAATTAACTACTCCAGCCTTTTCAACTGCCTCTTGTCCATCTTCCATAATTCTTTGTTCAACTTCTTCGTCTGCCTTTTCTAGCATTTCTTCAATTCTAGATGGGTTGATTCTGCCATCTTGAATTAATCTTTCCAAGGCGACCTTTGCTACTTCACGTCTCACAGGCTCAAAAGAAGATATAACAACAGCTTCTGGGGTATCATCAATTATCAAATCTACTCCGGATGCTTGCTCAAATGCTCTAATGTTTCTACCTTCACGTCCTATTATTCTACCTTTCATTTCATCATTAGGTAGAGAAATAACTGAAACAGTATTTTCAGCAACTTGTTCTGCAGCATATCTTTGGATAGTTGTTGCTAGAATATCAGTAGCTATTTTTCTACTTTCAGCTTTTACTCTTTCTTCAGCTTCTTTTATTAGCTTAGCAGATTCATGAATGGTTTCACTTTTAACGTTTTTAAGAATTATTTCTTTAGCTTCACTATTGGTGAGTCCAGCGATGTTTTGTAATTCCAATTGCTGTTCTTCAATCAATTTATCAATTCTGTCTTCTTTTTGTTTTAACTTTTTCTGATCACTAGAGATTTGATCAGACTTTTTGTCAATCAATAAAGATCGATTGTCTAAGCTTTCTTCCTTTTTCAACAGACGAGATTCTCTCTTGTCGAGGTCTTTTCTAATCTGTTTAAACTGTTCTTCATTTTCAGATCTTAATTTAGATATTTCATCTTTTGCTTCTAGAAGAGTTTCTCTTCTTAAAGCTTCTGCTTGGTTGTTGGCATCTTCAATTATTTTTCTGCTTAATTCTTCAGCAGATCCTATTTTAGATTCACTAACCTTCTTACGATAAAGATAGCCAGAATTAAAAGCTAACAATACGAAGGCGACAGCGATAAGAATAACGATTGGGTTAATACTTTCAAACATCATATCACCTCCTAATATAGGAATTATACATTCCTATATCATTATACCATAAATTATCATTTATACGAAAATATGAAATCTTATTTATTAATTTACAATATAAGTACAGGTAAAGACTAACCTTTAATAATTATTTTGGCAGGTGCACCAACAGCTGTAGCATTTGAAGGAACATCTGTTAATACAACTGCATTGGCACCGATTTTTACATTATCACCTATTACAATATCACCTAACAAGACTGCGCCAGCTCCAATTAAAACATTATTTCCAACAGTTGGATGTCTTTTACCTTTTTTGCTTGAAACTCCGCCTAGGGTAACTGAGTGGTAAATCAAACAATCATCACCTATTTCAGCTGTTTCACCTATAACGACCCCCATACCATGATCTATATAGCATCTTCTTCCAATTTTTGCTCCTGGATGGATTTCGATACCAGTCTCAATTCGTGACTTATAGGCAATCTCTTGAGCTTCATAAAGACTTCCTTCCAAGAAAAGTTTGTGGGCATACCAATGATACATCAAGGCTCTGATGCCAGGGGAGAAAAGTGCTGCTTCTTCTCTGCTTTTTAATGCAGGATCTTTCCTAAGAGCGTTATCTATTAGCTCTTCCTTATATTTTTTATAACTGTTCATTTTCATACAATTCAGTAGATAGGTATCTTTCTCCTGTATCTGGAAGAACTGTTACTACTGATTTCCCTTCTCCTAATTTGTCAGCTATTTCTATAGCTCCACATACATTAGCTCCTGATGATATACCAACTGCTAACCCTTCGTCTTTGGCAAGCTTCCTACTCATCTTAATTGCATCATCTGAACGAACATCAACAATTCCATCAAGTATATTAAAATCTAAGTTAGGAGGTATAAAATTTCCTCCGATTCCTTGTATCTTATGTCCTCCTGCCTTTCCACCAGAAAGAAGTGGACTTTCTTTTGGTTCTATCGCATAAACCTTTGTTTCTTTGTTATGTTCTTTAAGCCTTTTTCCTATACCCGTAACAGTTCCACCAGTACCTACTCCAGCAATAAAAGCATCAGGTGTAAGTTCTTTTAAAATTTCTGGACCAGTTGTTTCATAATGAGCTCTTACATTAGCTGGATTTGAGAATTGATCAGGAAAAAAATAACCATTTTCTTCAGACAATTCTTTAGCCTTGTCATAGGAACCTTGAAGGCCTCTTTCACTTGTCCTAATTACTTTTGCTCCATAAGCCATAGCCAATTTTGCTCTTTCAATGCTCATAGAAGCAGGCATGGTAAGTATAAGTTTATAACCCTTACAAGCAGCAAGAGCAGCAAGTGCTACACCAGTATTACCGCTTGTAGGCTCAACAATAGTACCTCCTTCTTTAAGATAACCTTTATTTTCAGCATCTTCAATCATATATAAGGCAATTCTATCCTTAATAGAGCCGGCTACGTTATTCTTTTCGACTTTAGCGTATATATCAGCTCTGCCTTCCTTCTTTAAGGAATTAAGTTTGATCAAGGGAGTATTACCTATTAGTTCTTTTGCGTTATTTTTTATAGTCATAAAAATCCTTTCCAAATTTAATATTTCTGTTTATACCTTATTATATATACCCCAAAACTATAAATTATAATAAAAAAAAGGAGCCATAGGCTCCTTTTAATAACTATCTCATTTGGCTTTGAACTTCTTTAGCAAAGTCTTCTTCTTTTTTCTCTAGACCTTCACCAACTTCAAATCTAGCAAATCTTCTGATTTTAATGTTTTCTCCAACATCATTTGCTGTATCTCTTAGATATTGCTCAATTGTGATGTCAGGATTTTTAACAAATGGTTGATCTAATAGACAAACTTCAGAGAACCATTTTTTCATTCTTCCTTCAACCTTCTTTTCAGCAATCATCTTTTTCTTATCTTCAGGCATATTATCATTTGCTTCATTCATTGCTTGATTTACAAGAATTTCTTTTTGTTCTGCGACAGTTGCTTCATCAGCATCTGATTCAGAAATAAATAAAGGATTAACTGCTGCAATGTGCATAGCAATATCTTTAGCAAAATTTCTAACTGTATCTGTGTTTGCAGAGAAGTCTGTTTCTGTATTGATTTCAACAATTACACCGATTTTGTCATTGTGGATGTATGATCCAATTACACCTTCAGCTGCAATTCTTCCAGATTTTTTGTCAAGAGTTGCTTGTCCTTTTTCTTTAAGGAGCTTTTGAGCTTGATCAATATCACCATTAGCTTCTTCTAATGCTTTTTTACAATCCATCATTCCAGCGGCAGTTCTTTCTCTTAATTCTTTAACTAATTTTGCACTAATTGCCATTGTAATCTCCTTAATTTTCTTCAGTTTCGTCTAGTGATTGAGTTTTAAATTCTTCAGCTGCTTCTTTTATATCTTCATCAGAAACGTCTTCTGTTTCTTCTTCAGCTACATCTTCATCATCTTCTTCAGCTTCAAATTCTTCGGCTGCATCGAATTGACTACCTTGGTTAGCTTCTATTACAGCATCAGCAATTACAGATGTTATTAATTTTACAGCTCTTATAGCATCATCATTACCTGGTATAGCGATATCAACTAAGTCTGGGTCACAGTTAGTGTCAACTATTGAAACAACAGGTATTCCTAGAATTTTTGCTTCATGAACAGCTATTGATTCTTCACCTGGGTCTACAACGAATAGAACATCTGGAAGATTTTCCATTTCTTTAATACCACCTAGGTTCTTTTCTAGTCTGTCCATTTCCTTTTGTATTTGAAGAACTTCTTTTTTAGGTAGAAGATCGAAAGTTCCGTCTTCTTCCATTGCTTCATATTTTTTAAGTTTATTAATTGATTGTCTAATTGTTCCGAAGTTTGTTAACATTCCACCTAACCATCTGTTAGATACATAGAATTGTCCACTTCTTTTTGCTTCTTGCTCAATAGAATCTTGAGCTTGTTTTTTTGTACCAACAAATAGAACCTTACCGCCATCAGCAACTATATCTCTTACTGTAGCATATGCTTCTTCTATTTGGTTAGCTGTTTTTTGTAAATCTATAATATAGATTCCATTTCTTTCTGTGAAGATGTATTTAGCCATCTTAGGGTTCCATCTTCTAGTTTGGTGTCCAAAGTGTACACCAGCTTCTAATAATTTTTTCATTGAAACTACTGCCATAAATATTACCTCCGTTTATTCTTCCACCCTCTTCTACTGATGATTTAACCAATAAAGGCAACGAAATCATCATCCAAGGATGTGTTTATTCGTAGTACATGTTGATGATACCACATATTCGTTTTGATTTCAACACTAAAACATAGCTTCTACAAATAATTCTGAATTAAATTTTTCTAAATCGTCAATTCCTTCACCAACCCCAATATATTTTACAGGAACTTCTAATTCTACTTGTAAAGGGAAGATAACTCCACCCTTGGCAGTTCCATCTAGTTTGGTTAGGATAAGTCCTGAAATATCAGTTACATTTTTAAACTCTCTTAGTTGGCTAACAGCATTTTGTCCTGTTGTAGCATCTAGTACAAGTAGATTATCTCTATTTACCTTATTAGCGTGAGTTGCTATTGTTTTATTAATTTTTTCTAGTTCTTTCATTAAGTTCTTCTTATTGTGAAGTCTTCCAGCTGTATCACAAATTAGAACATCAACGTTTTTAGCCTTAGCAGACTTAATTGCGTCAAATATAACTGCTGATGGATCTGAACCTTCTTGGTGAGAAATCATCTCAATATTGGCTCTTTGAGCCCATTCGCCTAATTGTTCAATTGCAGCAGCCCTGAAGGTATCAGCAGCTGCAAGCATTACTTTTTTCCCATCCTTATTTAAATTGTTAGCAAGTTTTCCTATAGTCGTTGTCTTTCCTACGCCATTTACCCCAATAACCAAAATTACTGACAATTCGTTATCTTTAAGTTTTAGGTCATTATCAAGATTTTTCTCATCCAATTTTCTAGTCATTATTTCCTTTAAAACTGGATATATCAAATCAACATCTTTAATACTTCTTTTTTTGATTTCTTCCCTAAGTTCATCAACAATTTCTACTGTGGAAGTCATTCCTATATCAGCAGAAATTAAAATTTCTTCTAGTTCATCATATAAATCGTCATCTATCTTCACATTTCTTGTAAATAAATTTTTAAGGTTAGAGGTAAATTGATCCCTGGTCTTGCTAAGCCCATCTTTAAGTTTAGCAAAAAATCCCTTATCATTTTCTGAGCTAATTGATTGATCATAAGCTGTTTCTTCTTCATCTTCGAAATCTTCTTGAGACTCATCTAAAGCACTTTTTTCATTTAGATTTCCATAGTCACTATCATAATCTTTTATTTCATTAACTAAACTTTCTTCACTTTCTTGAATATCTTCATTGCTTTCAAATTCTTCTGTCGAAGAAAAATCAGCAAAGTCATTATCTTTGTTTTCTATCTGTTCTACTTGTTCTTCTTTATTTTTTTTCCTCTTAAAAAAATCAAACATTCTGACTCCTTAATTTATATCTGTTGGATTAAGTGCTGGTATGAAACTTGTATCTTTATATTTATTTATAAAATCTTTACGTACTTTACTAACGCAATTTATTAGATAATTTAGGTCATTATCATTTACTTTTATTAATATATTATACCTAAATTTGTTATTTATTCTTGCTATCTTACAGGGGTTGGGACCTATTATTTCAATGGAAGAATCTTTTCTTGTAATCCTACATAAACTCTTGTAAAACATTTTTGATATATCAATAGTTTTAATCCTAGATTCGTTAACAATCCTAATTGTAAGTAGATTTTTATAGGGTGGATAGTTGAAAGCTTTTCTCAAATTTAACTCATAATCGCAAAAACTTTCATAGTCATTGTTCTTGGCAGCCTGAATAACAAAGTTATCAGGTCTATAACTTTGTATAACAACCCTACCAGCTAATTTATCCCTACCGGCCCTACCTGAAACTTGAGTAAGAAGTTGAAAGGTCGTTTCATTAGCTTTAAAGTCACCTACATTTAAGCTTAAATCAGCAGATATTATTCCTACAAGAGAAACATTTTTAAAATCAAGGCCTTTTGCTATCATTTGGGTTCCCAAAAGGATATCAATTTTGTTTTCCTTCATCCCCTTATACATTTTTTCGTACATTTCTTTATTTGTTGCAGTCATTGAATCCATTCTCATTATATTAGCTTCTGGGAAAAGTAGTTTTACTTCTTCTTCTAATTTCTCCGTACCAGCTCCGAATTCTTTAATCTTCTTTGAGTGGCATACTGGACAAATTGTTGGCTGCTTCTTAGTTCTACCACAATAATGACAGACTAATCTGTCAACATTTTTATGGTAAGTCATAGCAACATCACATGCTTCACACTTGATTACATTTCCGCAGGCTCTGCAAAATGTAAATGAATCATGACCAACTTTATTTAAAAATAATATGCTTTGTTGTTTATTTTCAAGATTCTTAATTATTTCATCTCTAAGCATCTCTGAAATCATAGAATAATTTGATTTTTTTAACTCTTCTCTCATATCTACAACTTCTATAATAGGCATATTATTGTTTATTCTATTTTCTAGCCTTATCAGATCAAAAGCTCCTCTCTTGACCCTATCCATGGTTATTATTGATGGGGTAGCCGAAGCTAAGATTAGGTTACAAGAATGATAGTTTGCCCTTCTTATTGCAATCTCATCAGTATGATATTTAGGATCATTTGAAGAAATATATGAACCATCATGTTCCTCGTCAATTATAATAATTCCCAAATTTTTGAAGGGAGCAAATATTGCTGATCTTGCACCTATGACGATCTTTACTTCTCCGTTATTTATCATTCTCCATTGGTTGAATTTTTCCCTTGGGGTAAGTCTTGAATGCATAATAGCAATTTTTTCTTTAAATCTTCCCTTGAATCTTTCAATGGTTTGAGGTGTAAGAGAAATTTCTGGAACTAGTATTATAGCTTCTTTTCCATCTTTGATGACTTCTTCAACCATTTGAAGAAATATTTCGGTTTTTCCACTACCTGTCACACCATATAAAAGAAAATGCCCATTCTTTTTGGATTTTATAGTATTAAAGGCTCTTTCTTGCTCCTCGTTTAGGTCAAATTTCCTATATTGATCAAAACTGGATTTTATTTCTTTATCTGCTTCTTTCTTTTCAATAAGAATTATATTCTTATTAACGAGAGAATTTAAACTACTTCTACTAGCTGGACTTTTTGCTAATAGGCTTTTGACATCTGTAAGACCGTTTTTTGATAGATAATCAATTATTTTCTTTTGCTTAACAGCATTTGCATTAAGGATAAATTTACAATCTTTATTGAGTCTTGCATACTCAATGTATTGAATTTTTTGAGTCCTTTTAACATCAAAACTTTGTCTAACAATATTATCTGCTAAGTATTTATCAAGTTTTTCCTTATAGTCGGGGAATCTTTCTTTGATTTCTTTAATTTCCCTTTTTTCATTTAGAAAGTCTAGAAATTCATTTGATAAATTACTAATATTTTTGTAAAATACATGAATATCTTTGATACTTGTAGGCGGCAAAACCTGCCTTAAAGAAGCTTGGATAGTAGATAGATATCTTTTGGACATAAAAAAAGCTAAATCAATTAACTCATTTGAAATTAGCTTTCTATAATCTACAAGGTCAATAATTTCTTTAATTTTATAATCTGCTTCAATTTCTTCTGTTATCTCATAAACAAAAGCAAGTACAGCTTTGTTAGACTTACCAAAAGGCACTAAAACACGCATAGCTAGGCTAAGACTTGCAAGAAATCTTTCAGGAACTTTATATGTGAAACTTCTATCCAAAAATCTACTATTTGTGTCTAAAATTACTTTTGCGTACAAAATATCACCTTAATAAATCTAAAATTTCGTTAGCTAGTTCTTGTTTAGGCATAATATTTAACCTTCTAATATCATTTTTCGATATAATAGAAGCGATGTTTGTGTCAACATCAAAGCCTGCCCCCCATCTAGTTAAATCATTAGCTATAATATAATCCAGATTTTTCTTTTCTAGTTTTGCCTTTGCATTTTCAATCAAATTATCAGTTTCTGCAGCAAAACCAATTATAGTTTGTTTGGTTTTTTTACTAGCGAAATATTTAATAATGTCAGCATTTTCTATTAAATTTAATTCTAAGCTATAACCAGTTTTTTTTATCTTTTTATCAGATGGATTTTCTATCCTATAGTCAACTGGGGCTGCAGCCATAATTAAAGCGTCAGAGGAATCAAAGTACTTGGCTATAGTATCTTTCATCTGTTTGTTTGTTCTAACTTCTATCCTTGTTATACCATCAATTTCCATTGGTTTAACAGGACCAGATACTAATACTACTTCTGCTCCACGTTTTTTTGCTTCATAGGCTATATTATAACCCATCTTTCCACTAGACTTATTGGTAATGTATCTAACATAATCTATAGGCTCAACGGTTGGTCCAGCACTTATAATTATCTTCTTATTAGCCAAATCTTTTTTAGTAAAATAATCTTCTAAGTAAGCTACAATTTTGTAAGGCTCTTCAAGACGACCATCTCCAACTGTATTACAAGCGAGTAAACCTGCCTCTGGTTCAATAACTCTAACTCCATAGCTTTTGAGTCTATCTATATTTTTGATTGTAGCTTTGTTTTTAAGCATATTGCTATTCATGGAAGGAGCAATAATTACGTCCTTATCACAAGCAAGATATGATGATAATAGGAAATTATCTGCTATACCATTAGCCATTTTGGCAATTGTATTTGCACTAGCTGGAGCAATCAAAAAAACATCTGCCCATTTAGGTAAATCTATATGATGGACAGTTTCGTGTCTTCCTTCAAATAAATCGGTATATACCCTACACTTACCCATAGTTTCAAAACTCATTGGTCTAACAAATTCACAAGCAGATGGAGTCATTATTATTTTAAGATTTACATCTTTTTTCTTTAGCCTTGAGCACAAATCTAATATTTTATAAGAAGCTATCCCACCAGTAATACCTAGAAGAATATTTTTTTCTTCTAGCATTTTTTGGTAACTTTCTGTTCTATAACTTCATGTAGAGCTTGAGTTACAGGTTTAGCCTCGATAGTATCTGTAAGTGGTGCTGAACCATTAACAATTCTTCTTGCTCTTTTTGCACACATCATACAAATTTCATATCTACTTGGACTAATTTCACTTAGTTTTTTGAAAGATGGATTATTCATCGTCATTCTCCTTAAAATTAATTTTATCTTCCCTAAATACCCTATGCTTTTCTGCATTAATTATTTCATTTACAGATGTAATAGCTGAGTTTAGGTGGTCATTTACTACTAAATAATCGTAATCATTGATATGTTCGAGTTCTTTTCTAGCATTATTCATCCTGATTTTTATGTCTTCATCAGTTTCTGTTCCCCTACCTACTATTCTATTTCTAAGTTCTGTAAGTGAAGGTGGTGCCAAAAAAATAAAGACTCCATTATCAGTATTTTTCTTGATATTAAGAGCTCCTTGAACATCTATTTCTAATATTACTATTTTTCCTTCATTAATCTTGTTTTCAACAAATTCTTTGGGAGTACCATAATAGTTATTATGGACGTGAGCATATTCTAGGAACTTATCTTCTTCAATCATTTTCTCAAATTCTTCATGACTTTTATAAAAATAACTTACTCCCTCTATCTCCCCATCTCTCTTCTTTCTTGTAGTTGCTGATACCGAATATACCAAGTTACTTTGTGTATTCATTAAGTCATGCAAAACAGTACCCTTACCTACACCAGATGGACCTGATATTACTAATAAAAATCCCTTTTTCATTCCGCCCCCTTATTATATGTATTCTACTTTTATGAACTTCTCACTTCAAGTATAGATAATTAATTGTATAGTGCATAAGAGGTGATTGTATGAGCTATGATGGAATAGTGACCAGAAAAATCGTAAATGAATTAAAAGAGAAATTATTGGGGGCTAAGATACAAAAGATTAGCCAACCTTCTAAGAATGATATAGTCTTTAATCTTTACTCAATGGGTAAAAGTTATAAGCTACTTTTAAGTGCAAATAATAATGAAGCCAGGATAAACATAACTAAGAGGAAGTTTGAAAACCCAGATATAGCACCTAATTTTTGTATGGTATTAAGAAAACATATTAACCAAGGTAAAATCATAGAAATAAAACAAAAGGGTCTAGACAGGGTTGTAATCTTTTCAATAGCATCAATAGATGAGATGGGTTTTGATACATCAAAAAAATTAATAATAGAAATAATGGGTAAATACTCAAATATTGTACTGGTAGATGATAATTATAAGATAATTGATGCTATTAAGAGGGTAAATAGTCAAATGTCATCTGTTAGGGAAATTTTACCATCCCTTCCTTATGAATTTATTGATGACGGTAAGCTTGATGTTACTAGTGATGCTTTTACTCTTAATATTAAAACTCTAGATCAAAAATTACCTGATAATCAAGTTCCCTATAAAATCTTTCAGCAGTTTTTTACGGGTTTCTCCCCTGCTGTAGGAAAGGAGCTTGTCTATAGTGCTGGAATTGATGATAGGATAAATTGGGGCTTGGTAAGTGAAAAGGAAAAAGCTCAACTTAATACAGAGTTTATAAGACTTATTTGTAATTTAAAAGAGGGTAAGTTAAAAAGCTATATTTATAAGGATAAGGATAAGATAAAAGATTATCATTCTATTAAACTTTCTCACTTAAGCTACCTTGAAGAAGTAAAGCAAACTATGAGTGAGGCTGTTGATGAATTTTTTGCAAGTAACAAAACCCATGACAGACTAAATCAGAAAAAGAATGACCTTAATAGGAAGATAAATTCCAATATTAAGGCTGTTAATAAGAAAATAAAGATTCTAAGAGATAATTTATATAAAAAGGATAAGATTGATAATCTAAAGAAACTAGGAGATCTTTTAGCTGCAAATATCTACAGGCTTAAAAAAGGAGATAATAATATCGATGTTTTGGACTTCTATAACAATAATGAAAAGATTCTTATAGACATTGATCCAAGCCTAAGTCCATGGGAGAATGTAAACTCTCTTTACAATAAATCGAAAAAAATAAAAGCCTCCTATGACTATGCTAAAGAAGATTTACCTAAACAAGAAGAGCTGCTCAAATATCTTAATCAAAGTAAAGATTTTATAAATAGATCATCAAGCATTGATGAACTAGATGATATTAGACAGGAGCTTGAAGAATATAAAATTATAAAGAAAAAATCAAATAAGAAAAAATCTATAACTTCAAAATCTAAGCCACTCCACTATATCACTGAGAATTCTTCCCATATATATGTTGGGAAAAATAGCAAGCAGAATGATTATATAACTCTTAAACTAGCAAATAAGGATGATTATTGGTTTCATATAAAGGACTTACCAGGAAGCCATGTCATTTTAAGAAATGAGAATATAAACGATGAAGATATTCAAATAGCGGCTTACTTAGCAGCTGTTAATTCATCTATAACTGATAAAAGTAAGATAGATATTGATTACACACAAAAGAAAAATGTAAATAAAGCAAAAGGAGCTAAACCTGGAATGGTATACTATACTGACTTTAAGACAATTAGAGTAGATACAAGCATTGATTTGGCTGATAATATACAAGAAATCAAGTAGAAAGATTAAACGAACATTATGTGTATATTTGTGCTATTGCCTTCTAATTAGAAAGTAAACTAATTAGAAGGTTTTTTATTGATTTTTGCATAAAAAAAGTATCAACCTACCACTAATGGATTAGGTTGATACATAATATTCATCCTCTTCTTTATTTCAAGAATAGTTTGTTTGCTATTATTTATTAACAGCTTCTTTAAGAGTTTTACCAGCCTTAAATACTGGAGCTTTAGATGCTGGGATTTGAATAACTTCTTCAGGTTTTCTAGGGTTTCTTCCTTCACGAGCTTTTCTATCTCTTACTTCGAATGTTCCAAAACCAACTAATTGTACCTTATCACCTGCTATGAGTGATTCAGTTACTGTTTCTAGAAAAGCATTAAGTGCTTTTTCTGCTTCACTTTTTTTAAGACCACTTTTTTCTGAAATATTAATTAATAATTCTGATTTATTCATGTTTCCTCCTATAAATCATTGTAATTCTGTTTAACTCTAAGATAGATTATACATAAGCAATAAACTAATTGCAAGCTTTCCTCAAACAAAAAGCTTAATATTGCTTTCTTTCACTAGCTTATCTAGATAAGTTTCATAAGAATTTTCTAAATAAATATCCTTAGCTCTTAATAAAAGCTCATTTTCATTTTCATTAAATGAATTTATCATTAAAATGTAATACTTATTTTTGTATTTTATAATATCACTGACTTTATCTTTATTTTTAAGCTTAGATAAACTCAAAAGCTCATCTTTATTATAAACGAAGTCAGAATTGATTACAGAAAAATTTCTTACAGACTTATTTATATAAGATTTGAAATCATTGGTATCTTTGATACTATCTCTAATAATTTTTGCTTCTTGTTCATCTTCAAAAACCAAAGCATTATACTTGTATAGCTTTTGAAGGTATTTATTTTTCTTATAAAATTCTAAGACATCTGAGTCTTTAATTTTATTGATTTTCAAGAAAAGCTCGTAATGAGCCTTTCTGATTGAATCATTGTAAATAATATCATTAAAAGTATTTTCATTAACTCCAAGTGCCTTGATATTTGCTTTTAATGAATCGTCACCATTTAGTTTGTCTGAAATAAGTTTTTTTAACTCATTTGATTTATTATCATCTAACTTGATTTTATGTTTTTCAAGATTATTTAGCATTACTTGATCTTTAATCATAGAATCAACTAAATCTTCTCTTAGAACTTCATCATTTGTTTTTCCTCTGTCATTTTTTTCGTTGAGGAAATTTTCACCATAGACTTTACTATAGTAGCTTTGATAAAACTTTAATTCTTTAGAATACAGATCTTTGCTTATAGTCTTATTATTGACACTAGCAATCACATTATCGTTGTAAGAATTAGTTTTCGAGCAGGAAGTAAGTAAAATTATTGAAAAAATTGCTAATACTAACCCCTTACTTGTTGTCTTTATCAGTTTCTTCTTTGTTATTTTCATCTTTAGAATTATCGGTATTTTCTTTGTCTTTGGCAGAATTTTCTTTATCTTTTTTAGCATCTTCTGTCTTTACTTCTGTTGTTGATTCTTTTTTAGAATCTTTAGCTTTTTGTTTACTATCTTGTTCTGTCACTACATGAGCTTCATCGTGTAGTTTTTTGATGTAATCAGCATATTTTTTGTCTTTAATTTTCTTTGTTATTTCTTCTTTAGATTTCTCATAAGAATCACTAATAGAATTAATCTTTATTATATGATAGCCAAATTGGGATTTAACAGGATTACTAATTTCCCCTTCTTTCATAGAAAATGCAGCTTCTTCAAATTCTTTTACCATTTGACCCTTGCCAAATGAACCTAATTCTCCACCATTTTTAGCACTTGCAGTATCTTTTGAGTACTCTTTGGCTAGTTTTGCAAAATCTTCGCCATTGTCAAGTTTAGCTTTAATATCCTTTGCGGTTTGTTCGTCATCAACTAGGATGTGTGATGCATCAACTTTTATAAATTGATCTTTATTCTCTTCAAAATATTTCTTAATTTCATCATCACTTACCTTGTTATTTTCGTCAAACCATTCTCTGTGTTTTTTATACATTAAATCTTTTTTAAGGGTTTCCTTAAACTTCTTGATGTCCATATTGTAATCGTCAAGTGTTTTGTCAAATTGTTCTTGGCCACCGAAGTTTTGAACTGATTGCATTAATGCGTTATCAACATCCTTATCATCGATTTTGATGTTGTTTTTCTTAATGTCATTGGCAATTAATTTATCTTGAACCATCATAGTTACGATAGAATTTTTAAGTTGTTGTTGGCTTGCTAGCATTGAAGCATAAAAGCTCATTTCAGATTTATAGTCGTCTTTGCTAATTTTTTCTCCATTGACAATAGCAACTGTTTTATCATCGAGTTTTTGTTCTTTAGCTTGTTCTGTTTGTTCTGTTTTATTTCCACTTTCTTTATTAGCGTCTTTGTTTTGGTTACATCCTGCAAATAGTAAGGATGCCATTAGCATTACTGGTATTATTTTGTTTTTCATTTCATACTCCTTATATTTTCAATAGTTCTTAATAATTCATAAGTATCCAGCAATTTTGTTTTTGATACTGGAATCTTAAAGGCTGGATTAGTCGACAAATCAAGGCTCATTTCACCTTTGAATTCTTGATTAATCTCAGCTAGTTCTTCGAAGCTAAATTGATCTTTATCTTCGAAATATATGTTTACATTACCGTTTTTTTCTCTAATTTCACTAAAAGATAGTTTATCTGCTAAAGATTTTATTAGTGAAATATACATTAAATTATCTACCATTATAGGGATGTCACCATAGACATCTATTAATTCAGCTACTAGTTCATCATAGTCTTCTTGGTTTAAAATGTTTGATATTCTTTTGTATATTTCAATCTTTTGACCCTGATCTTCAATATAAAAATTAGGTATATAGCCATCAACTTTGATGTCAATATATATATCATTCTTTTGTCTTATTTCAACTTCCTTACCACTAGCTTTCTCAACTGCTTCTTGGAGGAATTTAACATACAAATCATAACCAATAGCTTCCACATGGCCAGATTGACTTTCACCTAAAAGGTTACCTGCTCCTCTTAATTCAAGGTCCTTCATAGCTATTTTATATCCAGATCCAAAATCTGAAAAATCTCTTATAGATTTAAGTCTTTTTTCGCTAATTTCGGATAAGACTTTTCCAGTCCTATAGGTGAAGTAGGCATATGATGATCTATTAGATCGACCTATTCTACCTTTAAGCTGATAAAGTTGTCCAAGGCCCATAGTATCTGCATCGTAGACTATCATGGTATTTACATTAGCTATGTCCATGCCGGTTTCAATTATAGTAGTTGATAAGAGGATATCTATTTTTCCATCTATAAAATCGAGCATTATTTCTTCGATTTGTTTTGGACTAATCCTACCATGGATTATAGAAATATTAGCTTCTGGAACAAGATCTTGTATCTGTTTATAAAGCATTTCAATATCGTTAATCCTATTATAAACAAAATAAACCTGTCCATTCCTATTAAGTTCTCTTTCAATGGCTTGTTTTATAATCCCACTATCATATTCTATCACATAACTATTAACGGGCATTCTTTCTTCTGGAGCTTCATCTAGGGTTGATAAATCCCTAATGCCAGATAAGGACATTTGCAAAGTTCTTGGTATTGGTGTCGCAGATAGGGTAAGTACATCGAGAGAAGATTTCAATTCTTTTAGTTTTTCCTTATGTTTAACACCAAACCTCTGTTCTTCGTCGATTATTAATAAACCTAGATTTTTATATCCTACATCCTTAGACAATAATCTGTGAGTTCCAACAATCAAATCAACTTTTCCAGCTTTTAGCTCCTTAACTATCAAATTATTTTTAGCTTTAGGATTAAATCTTGAAAGTACTTCGACATGCACAGGAAATTTTTCAAATCTCTTTTTAATTGTTTCATAATGTTGGTTGGCTAGAATTGTAGTAGGGACAAGGAAAGCAACTTGAAAGCCATCCATTATAGCTTTAAAGGCTGCTCTTATAGCAACCTCAGTCTTACCAAAGCCAACATCACCGCAAAGGAGTCTATCCATAGGTTTATCTGATTCCATATCGTTTTTTATTTCATCTATTGATCTGATTTGTGAATAAGTTTCTTCATAAGGAAAGGAATTTTCGAATTCACTTTGCCAAGGCGTATCTGACGAAAAAGCATGACCCTTTATTTTAGATCTTTTAGCATACAATTCAACCAAATCATCAGCTATTTCGTCTACTGCTCTTTTAGCTCTAGCCTTAGCTTTTTGCCAGGCTTGGGTTCCTAATGATGAAAGCTTAGGATTTTCTCCTCTGCTACCTATGTACTTACTTACAAGGTTCATCTGATCAACTGGGATATATAGTCTATCACTGGCCCTATATTCTATAACTATGAAATCTTTTTCAATGTTATTAACTTCAATTTTTTCTAGGCCCTTATAAATCCCTATACCATTATTCTCGTGAACAACATAATCACCAATTTCTAGGTCTGAATAATTTATAATGTCTCTTGATGATGTTTTTGCTTTGCTTTTTCTCCTAGCCTTTCTTTCGCTACCATAAATCTCCCTATGGGTAAATACATAAAAGTTTATATCATATAAATAATATCCACTGCTACTCGTTTTAGATGAGATTTGGATAGGATTTACAGAAAAATCACATCCATCATCTGAATTTCCAACTCTTAGAAAATCTTTTTCTATATATGCCTGGTGTAACTGATGCCTGGATTTGTCATTTGAAGACAATATTAGTATATTCGAATCCTTGTTTGCCAATTCTATTGTTCTATCAACAAAATAATCGACTTTTTGGTTGAAGTTTTCAGACTCTATCGTTTTTATCTCTATAATTTTTTTTGGATTAAAGAGTTTTGATTTTTTAAGGATTGATGTCAAATTGATTGTACTAAAGTCTTCGAGTTTCTTATATATAGTAGCTGATGGGACTCTAACATTCTCAAAAGTCTTAAAGACTTCTCCATTTTCCATCTGTAGACTCAGATTATCAAGAAAATCTTCGTTAAATCGCTCGTGATTATCTAATATTCTTGAAACATCGTCAAAGGCAATAATAGCATTTTTATCTATATAATCTAAAAATGTAGAGTAATTATCCAGCCTATAGGGATTAATTAAGTCGCCATTTGCTACAAATAAACTCTCCTTAATGAAAGATATTATTTGCCTGTACTTATCAATTAACTTTTGATTAAGACTGTCATCAGCTTTTTTGCTAAATGCTTCTAAATCTTTGTTGATATTAGAAATCACCTTATCATAATCATTTTCTGAATACAGTAATTCGCTAACTGGACTAATTTCACAAGAGTCAATTTTTTCTAAAGTCCTTTGGCTATCTTTATCAAATATTCTTATAGAATCAACCTCATCGTCAAAAAGCTCTATACGGATTGGGTTGTCATAAGATACTGGCCAAAAATCAATTATTGATGCTCTCTTTGCAAAATCTCCCTTATTCTCAACAAGAGATGTAGGATTGTAGTTTAATTCCAAAAGTTTTTTGACAAATTTATCAATGTCAATAACATCTTCATCCCCTATTTTAACAAAAGACTTGTTAAATTTATCTAAAGGAGTCAATTTATTTGTCATAGCTTCTAGACTAGTAACAATAATAAATTTTTCTTTCTTGGCTAATTTAGTTAGTACATCCATCCTTTGGGATAGTTTCTTATTATCTATTGACTTAATGTTATAAAAATTAATGTCCAAGCTAGGGTAAAATATAGCAACATTATCACTTATACCGTTAATACTATCAAGATAATTCACAGCTCTTTTTTCATTTTCAGCTATAATAACTATTGACTCATCAAATTTCTTAAACAAAGCAAGGACTAAATGAGGCTTGAACCCATCAGTTAGTCCTGATAAATAAATTGGAGAATAGTATTTTATACTATTTTCAATTTCTTGTATTTGTTTTAGAGAATTTATCTTATCAAGTAAATCATTCATTACTTTCATCCACTAGCCTTATGGAATTAGAGTTGTTCATAGCCTTGTCTATACTATCGCCAATAATTGTCTCTATTGCACAACTTGCAAGACTAATCTCTTGTCTAATTATTTCAGCTTCCTTTTCAGTAAAACCACTAAGTACAAAATTAGCTAAATCCATGTAAGAAGGTTTTTTACCAACAGCAAGCTTAATTCTTGGGAAATTATCATCTTGGATTTGATATATAATTGATTTCATACCATTATGGGTACCAGCTGATCCTTTTTTTCTAATTCTAATACTTCCAAAATCTATATCAATATCATCATAAATAACTATAAGTTTATCTGTATCGAACTTATAGAAACTCTTTAATTCCCTTACTGCTTCTCCTGAACTATTCATGTATGTTTGTGGCTTTATTAGCATAACTTTATGGCCAGAAATCATTCCCTGGCCATAAAGAGATTTAAATTTTAGTTTTTTAACATCAATATTGTGCTTTCTTGCTAGATAGTCGATAGTCAAGAAACCTACATTATGTCTAGTATTTTCATATTGTAATCCAGGATTGCCTAATCCTACGATATAATACATTATCTACCATCCACAAAGAGACCGCTTATTGACTCGTAAGTATTAATTCTATGAATTGCTTCAGATAGAAGTGGAGCTATAGACATTTGAGTGATTTTTGGAATTCTCTTTTCTTCACTTAGAGCAATTGTATCAGTGATAATTACTTCTTTAACATTTGATTTATTAATCTTTTGAATTGCATCACCACTAAATACACCGTGGGTAGCTACTAGATAAACATCTTTTGCCCCGCTATTAATTAAGAAATCACCTGCATTGGTAATAGTTCCAGCAGTATCAATCATATCATCAACGATAATAGCATGTTTACCCTTGAAATCACCTATTACAGACATAACTTCAGATACATTTGGTTTTGGTCTTCTTTTTTCGATAATAGCTATAGGTAGTTTTAGGTAATCAGCAAACTCTCTAGCTCTTCTTACACCACCTAAGTCAGGGCTTACTACTACAAATTCATCTGGTTTATCATAAGCTATATCTTTAAAATGTGTTGATAGTAATCTTATAGCTGAAAAATGATCTACTGGTATATCAAAATATCCTTGGATTTGTCCGGCATGTAAATCCATTGTTATTACCCTGTCAGCTCCCGCTACTGTTAATAAATTAGCAACAAGTTTTGCAGTTATAGGTTCACGACCTCTTGTCTTTCTGTCTTGTCTAGCATAACCATAGTAAGGAACTATTGCATTTACGTAACCTGCAGAAGCTCTTCTACAAGCATCTATCATGATTAATAATTCCATCAAATTATCATTGGTTGGATTGGATGTAGGTTGCATTATATATACATCCTTACCTCTGATAGATTCATTGAGTTTTATAGATATTTCACCATCTTTAAACTTTTCTATATCAGCCTTGGTTAGTTCAATACCAAGATATTCAGCAACACTTTTAGCTAATGCAACATTTGAGTTTCCACTTAAAAGTTTTAATTCTCCTCTTTGAATATAAGAGCCTTGATTGCACTTAGATGTCATTTCTTCTCCTTTAATTTTTCCAAATCTCTTTTTTTCTTTTTTTCTACATAGCCTGCGATGTTCTTTTGCTCAGCACGCTCTATTGATAATTCTCCCTTATCAATATCCCTTGTTATTGTTGATCCAGCTGCTACATAGGCTTCACGAGCAATATTAACTGGTGCTACTATATTAGAGTTTGATCCAATAAAAGCATTATCTCCAACTACAGACCTATGTTTAAATTTACCATCATAGTTGACAAAAATCACGCCGCAACCAATATTTATATTTTCTCCCAGATCACAATCCCCTATATAAGCTAAATGACCTGCCTTACATCCTTCTCCTAGACTTGCATTTTTCACTTCTACAAAATTACCTATATGGACATTTTTGCCAAGCTTAGCATTTGGTCTTAGATGTGAGTAAGGGCCTATATTACTAGAATCTTCCATCTCGGATTTTTCTATAAGGGAGTTGTCAATTCTAACATTATCATGAATTATAGAATCCACAATTTTACTAGAGCCTTCAATTGTACAATTGGAACCTATAATGCTAGATCCTAAAATTTTAACGTTACCTGAAATAATTGTGTCTTCTCCGATTTTGACCCCTGGTTCTATGCTTACTATCTCAGGAGTTTCAATTATTACGCCATTAATCATATACTCTTCGTTAATTCTTTTTCTTAGGATTTTACTAGCTTCAGCAAGCTCTTTTTTATTATTAATTCCATAGAACAAATCACAATCTTCATTAGCAAAGGCCATGGCTTTTTTATTTTCTCTAGTTAAAATTTCCACGCAATCAGTAAGATATAATTCGTTTTGATCGTTATTAGTATCTAATTTAGCCAAAGATTCTTTAAGGTCAAAGCCCTTAAAAGCATAAATACCTGTATTAACTTCATTTATAGCTAATTGATTTTCCTTTAAGTCCCTATGCTCGGTAATCTGTAAGAAATTACCATCTTTATCTCTAATAATTCTTCCGTAGCCAGTCGGATTATCAATAATTGTTGATAAAACTGAAACACTATTATTATTTTTAGTATGATTTTCTATAAACTCCTCAAGAGCCTCTTTGCTAATCAAAGGAATATCACCATTTAATACTAAGACATCATCATTATCATCTATGTAATCCTTGGCTAAAGATACTGCATAGCCAGTTCCATAGGGAAATTCGTCGCCAATTTTTTGTTCGATAATTTTTATATCAGGAAATAATTCACTAAGTTTATCCTTATTTTTACCAGATATAATTATGGTTTCAGAATTATCTATTTTACTATTATCATAAACGTATCTAATGATTTCTCTATTTAAAATTTTGTGAAGTACCTTAGATGTATGTGATTTCATCCTTGTTCCTTCACCAGCTGCCATTATAATTACTTTTATCATCTTTATTCCTAAGCTATCTCAAGGGCTAAATTCATCATATTAGTATAAGATGTTTGTCTAGCTTCTGCACTATCAGCAACATTTTCTATTAGTGAATCGCTTATAGTAAATATAGCCAATCCCTTCTTGCCGTGCTTTCTAGCAGCCATAAATAAACCATATGATTCCATTTCTACGCACAAAACTCCATATTTTTGTAAGTTTTCAAATACTTCCTTTGGCATATCATTATAAAATTGATCAGATGAATGAACTTGTCCACAGTGAGTTGTATAGGAAAGCTCTTTTGATTTTTCATAAGCCTTTATCATTAAATCGAAATCTGGTGTAGGTGAAAAATGTATATTTCCAAAAAGATTGTCGTTGATTGAAGATTCAGAACAAGCAGAAGATGCTATTACGATATCGTGAAGTTTAACGTCTTTTTGCATTGATCCTGCAGTACCTATTCTGATAATCGTATCAACATCATAAAATTCGAATAATTCATTAAAATAGATCATTGAAGATGGAATTCCCATTCCACTTCCCATGACTGATACTCTCTTGCCCTTGTATAGGCCTGTAAATCCAAGCATTCCCCTAGTATCATTGAATTGACTAACATCAGTTAGAAAATTTTCGGCTATATACTTAGCTCTAAGGGGATCACCCGGCATTAATACTGTTTTTGCAATTTGATCAGCACTTGTGGCTGAAATGTGTGGTGTAGGTATACTCAAACTTATCTCCTTTATACATATTATTACTTATATGATATCATTGTTTATGAATTTTTAAAACAGAAAAACTTTTATATTCTTTCAAGCTCCATAATCTTATCTACTCTTCTTTGGTGCCTGCCACCTTCAAACTTTGTTTTTACAAATTCATCTATAATCATTCTACAAGTTTCACTTCCTATAACCCTTGCTCCTATGCATAATACATTAGCGTCGTTATGGGCCCTGCTCATTCTTGCAGAATAGCTTTCGGAAACACAAGCAGCTCTAATCCCCTTGATTTTATTAGCTGATAGGCTCATACCAAGACCAGTACCGCAAATCAAGATAGCAAAGTCAGCTTTTTCCTCTATTATTTTATCACAAGCTTTTTTTGCAAAATCACTATAGTCTACTGATTTATTATCAAAAGCTCCTACATGATCGACTTCATGACCTAATTTTTCAAGTTCATCTTTAACAACTTCTACTAAATCAAGTCCACCGTGATCATTACCAATTACATATCTCATAATTACTCCTCCATCATTAATATACTTTTAGCAATCTTCTAATCAATAAGTAATTTCACTTGATATATTTACTCTAATAAATATGGTATAATAAAACTACGCATAAAGTTTAGTTTTACACTTAAGGAGATTATATGTTCGAATTTAATTTAAATAACCATGATTATAAATACATTCACTTCATTGGTATAGGTGGAATTTCAATGAGTGGACTTGCTCAATTATTACACGCTAAGGGTTATGAAGTTTCAGGGTCTGATAGATCTGATAGCAAAATAATAAATCACCTTAGAGATTTAGGAATTGAAATTTTTATAGGTCAAAAAAAAGAAAATATTAAAAACCCAGATCTTGTAGTTTATACAGATGCTATATTGGATGATAATGAAGAATTGATAGCAGCAAAAAAACTTTCGGTACCAGTAGTAACAAGGGGTGTATTTTTAGGTGCTTTGATGAGAAATTACAAAAACTCCATAGCTGTTTCTGGTTCGCATGGAAAATCAACAACGACTTCAATGATTTCAAAAATATTAATGCACTCTGACAAAGATGCAACTATACTTCTTGGAGGAGAGCTTGAAGAGATGAAGGGAAATGTAAGGGTTGGAAGCGAAGAGTATCTTGTAACAGAAGCATGCGAATATAAGGGAAACATAAGGTATTACTATCCACAAACACTTATAGTCTTAAATATTGATGAAGATCACTTAGATTATTATAAGGACCTAGAAGACATTGTTAATACTTTCAAAGAATATCTATCTAATCAAGACGAAAATTCTATGACTATAACTAATCTAAATGAAGATAATAATAGGTTAATTTTTGATTCAGTTAAGGGTAGATTAATAACTTACGCTCAAGATAACGAAGAAGCTGATTACAATGCTTTTAATATTCAATTTGATAATGATGGACACCCAGAATTTGATTTAAAATTCGCAAATGGAAGTATCGAACATTTTAAGCTTGGTGTAATTGGAAGACATAATATAAATAATGCTATGGCATCAATAATAGCAACTTATGAAAATGGCATCAGCATTAAAACTATTAAAGAAAATATTGTAAAATATACAGGCCTCGACAGGAGGATGCAGGTTATAGGTCATGTTAGTGATGCTACAATAATGACTGATTATGGTCATCACCCATCTGAAATAAAAGTAACTGTGGATGCCTTGGCTGAGCATACAAAAGGAAGACTTATTTGTGTATGGCAACCTCATACATATAGTAGGACAAAAACTTTGTTTAACGAATTTTTAAATTGTTTTGATTCATGCGATGAAGTTATTGTTACTGATATCTATGCAGCAAGAGAAAAATTCGATCCAACTATTCATTCAAAAGATGTAGTTGATGCTTTAGTAAAAAAGGGAATCAACGCTAAATACATATCTCAGTTTGAAGAATGTAAAGATTATATAGAAAAGATTATCAAAAAAGATGATTTGGTACTAACCACAGGTTGTGGAAATCCAGACCTTCTTGCTAGAATGATTGTAGAGGGTTAAATTCAGCCAATAGAAAGGACTTTTAGAATTTCTAAAAGTCCTTTCTTATGTATGGATTTAAGATTAGATATTTATTAAATCCAATGAGATAGCCATTGCCTCATCAATTTTAAGCATTATATCATGATTAAAGCTACCTATTTTTTCTCTCAATCTTTTTTTATCAATTGTTCTCAATTGTTCCATTAATGCAACACTGTTTTTTGGAAGACCGAATTCATTGCCCTTTAGCTTAACATGAGTAGGAAGTTTTGCCTTATTTAGTTGGCTTGTAACAGGTGCTACAATAATAGTTGGCGAGTACTTATTACCCACGTTGTTTTGGACAATTATTACAGGTCTTACCCCTCCTTGTTCGCTTCCAACAACGGGAGATAAATCAGCATAAAATAAATCTCCCCTTTTAATCTTCATATATTTCTCCTAAATAATTTTCTATTTTTACAACTTTTCCATCTTTCTTATATACCCTTATAACCCTTAATGAAAGTGCAGTCATCAATTCGTAAGGGATAGTTCCAATTTTATTAGCTTCTTTATATAGGTCCGGATATATCTCGACCTCATCTCCTATATTAACATCTATATTACTTACATCAACCATTATTTGATCCATGCAGACCCTGCCACATACTTTAGCAATTTTTCCATTAATAAGAACTTCTCCTTTATTAGAGAAGGCCCTAAAAAAGCCATCAGCATAGCCAATCGAAATAGTAGCTATCTTCATATCCTTATCAGCTATAAAGCTTCTCCCATAGCTTAAAGATGTTCCCTTTTCTATGTTTTTTACGAAGGAAACTACAGATTTTATACTAAAGGCTTTTGATAATTCGACATCTTTTCTTTCAAGTAAGTATTCTGATGGATAAATCCCATATAAGGAAATTCCGATTCTTTGCATATCGCCCTTTATATTGTGAAAAATAGTTGCAGCAGAATTTGCTATATGAAAATTTTCTATATCAAATTCTCTTCCTAAATCTTTCTTAAATCCATTAAAGATTTTATTTTGCCTTTGAGTAAATTCAATATCTTCTTCATCAGCAGTCGAAAAGTGGCTAAAGGCTCCTTTTATATGCAAATTTTGGAGATCTTTTAATTTCAAAATATCTTCAAATTCGAAGGGCCTAAAACCTAATCTTCCATGGCCAGTATCTAAAGCTATATGTACATCTAATTTGCTATCCAACTTATCATTTATTTGTTTAGCGTAGGCCAAATCATAAATTGGAATTTCAATATTATATTTGCTAGATAATATCGCCTCTTCTGGGCTGACATAACCTAGTATTAGTATCGGTTTTTTAATATTAGAAGCTCTCAATACCTTTGCTTCATTAAATGAAGCTACAGCAAAGTATGAAACGTATTCTTCTATATAGTTGGCTATAGGAACAGCCCCTAGACCATAAGCATTCGCCTTTATTACGGCACATATGGGACTATCATCTATAGACTTCTTAATATTATTAATATTTTTAATTATTTTGTCTATATCTACTTCGATATAATTTGTGAACATAATTACCTCAATAACTTGATAGCTTTTGATAAGTATTTTATAATATCTGAGGCTATCAATGATTCTTCGCCTATTTCATCTCTTGCTAGATCACCTGCTAATGAATGCAAATACACACCCAGGCATGATGCCTTATAAGGATCTAATCTGTGCAATAAGGCTGCTATAACACCACTTAGTACATCTCCGCTTCCAGCAGTTGCCATACCAGGATTACCAATTTTATTTATGTAAACTCGATTGCCATCTGTTACTAGAGTTTCCTCCGACTTTAGGACTAAAATTAGCTTATATTTTTTTGCAAAATTTTTAGCTATATTTACCCTGTCAGCTTTTATTTCATCAATAGAAAGCTTGCTAAGTCTTGAGAACTCTTTTAAATGAGGGGTTAGTACTAGTTTTTCATGGTTTTTTAAAATTTCTGGATTTAGACTTACAGCATTTAATCCATCTGCGTCTACAAGTATTTTACCACCATAGTTAAGGAATATGCTATTAATTAAAAAATTTAATGTACTATCACGTCCCATACCCGGACCAATGACTAAGACATCCTTGTCAATTAGATAAGAGTTAATCTTATTTATATTTGACTTATTATAAACAATATTTTCACTTTCTAAATTTAATATGATTTGCTCTGTAGCTTTAATTTGAAGAATATTACTTATAGAATCTGGAACTATAGCATAGACTAGTCCTGCTCCTGACCTAAGGGCTGCTGATGAAGCTAAATAAATAGAGCCTGCCATACCCTCACTTCCGCCGAGAAAGGCAATCTTACCATAATCGCCCTTATGGCTAGGCTTACTTCTTTTTGGCAAAACATTAATAAAATCTGTGTTAATATTTAAAATATGGGTATCCTTAGTGCAGATTGCGACAGCATAATCGCAATCATGGCTTATGCTTATACTTTTAGTTAAAAATCTTCCATCTAAATAGGCTTTTAAAATATTTCCTTCATGCTTTATTTCAATTCTTTTAGCTACAATATAGGATAAATTTAAGCTGTAAGCTTTTACAAGAGCTTCCTTGGCAGCAAATATTCCAGCTAAAGTTTGCGAAGGTATTTTTTTTGAATTAGAATAGGATATTTCATTTTGGGTAAAAACTTCATTTATATGAGATTTACTTGTGAACTTTTTGATATTAACTATATCTATCCCTATCATTATCTTGCCTTTAGATTATTAAAAACTAGTTGAGAATTATTTAAAATTTCTTTATCATCAATTCCTATATATTTTCCATCTTGATAAAGTAATTTCCCATTTATGATTACATTTTTAAGATCATTTTCATAAGTAGAAAAACATAGTGAAGATAGTATATCATTATGAGGAATATGGTTTTCATTATCCAAATCAATCATTATTAAATCGGCCTTATAGTTTTCTTTGATAAGACCAACTTTTCTATCTATTCCAAGAGCCTTTGCTCCATTAATAGTTGCCATTTTTAAGACTTCAAAACTAGTTATAGGTCTTGAAGAGAATAACTTTGAAACTAGCATAGTTGTTTCTATTTCTCTAAGCATAGAAAGCTTATTATTGCTAGATGCAGAATCTGTTCCTAAACAAACATTAATTCCCCTATCTAATAATCTTGATAAATTTAAGAATCCTGATGATAATTTCAAGTTAGAGCTAGGATTGTGAACTATGCTAACATCATTACCCTTAATGATATCAAGGTCATTATCAGATAAATATATGCCGTGAGCTGCAATTGTTTTATTCTTGAAGATTCCTGATTTTTCAAAAACCTCTGTTGGACTCATTTTGTATTTAGCATAGCAATCATCATTTTCCTTCTGAGTTTCTGATAAGTGGATATGGATAGGTAGTTGATATTCTTGGGCATAGTCTGAAATTTTTCTTAAATAATCTAAGTCTGCTGTATATATGGCGTGAGGTCCCAGACCTACATCTATTAAGGGGTCATTTTTGTATAGTTTAGCAAATTCTATATTTTCTTTAATTTTATTTAATTCATTGTCAGGGCAAGCAAGTCCCCTTGAAATTTGAGCCCTAATATTCATTTGCCTACAGGCTTTAGCAGTTTCATCGCAAAAAAAGTACATATCTGCAAAGCATGTAGTTCCTGTTTTAATCATTTCTAAAATCCCAAGTTTTGAACCGTAGTAGACATCATTTGGGCATAATTTATCTTCTAGAGGCCATATATAATCATTTAGCCAGGTCATTAAGTCTGTTTCAGGCCCATAATTTCTAAAAAGACTCATGGCCACATGGGTATGGGAGTTTATAAATCCTGGCATGGTTAAAAAATTAGAGCCATCAATTTTCAAATCAAAGGGAAAATCATTCCTATCTCCTAGGTAAGAAATATTTTCGTCTTTTATGTAAATATTTTTTTTATGTATGATTTCATCTTCCATGGAAAGGAGATTTGTATTTTCTATTAATATATTCATGCTTGTTAATGACTCCCTTATATTTTTAAATTATCTACCAATCCACTGGTTCTTATACTAGTGGATTGGTAGAAATTTGCTAAATAGGATATTATTTTTACAAAATAATGATTTATTTTCCTATTTTTTCTTTTAATAGCTTGTTTATTTCTTGAGGATTTCCCTTACCCTTGGTTTTTTTCATAGCTTGACCAACCAAAAATCCAAATGCCCTATCTTTTCCAGCCTTTATATCTTCAATTGATTCAGGATTTTCTCTTAATACTTCATCAACTATCTCTTCTAGGAAAGATGAATCAGAAATTTGTAATAAATTCCTATCCTCTGCCAATTTTTCAGGGTCTTCGTTTGATTCGAAAATTTCTCTTAGCAATTTTTTAGCAACATTATTATTAATTTTGTTATCCTTGGCTAAGATGATTAGTTTTGAGAAATTCTCAACAGAAACTTTCATATCTTCTGGGCTTTGCTCGAACTCATTTAGTCTTCTTGATAGTTCTGATAAAATCCAATTTGCACAAATATTTGGATCATTTACAAGTTTATTAGTTTTTTCGAAAAGATCTGAAAGTTGTCTATCGTTAGCCAAAAGATTCGCGTCATATTTGCTTAAATTAAGATCTTTCATGTATCTATTTTCTTTATCCTTAGGTAATTCAGGAAGCTTTTCTCTTATATGATTAATAAATTCATCGCTCAATTCTATTAGAGGAATATCTCCTTCAGCAGAAAATCTATAATCATTACCAACTTCTTTGTTCCTCATGTGGATTGTCTCAAGCTTCTCATCATCCCATCTTCTTGTTTCTTTTACACCGATTTCACCATTTTCGAGAAGTTTTCTTTGTCTTTGAACTTCGTATTCAAGTGCATTTTCTATTGCCTTAATTGAGTTGATGTTTTTAATTTCAGCTATGGCTGTTCTAGTATTATTTTCAAGATTTTCTAAGTTGATATTTACATCTACACGCATAGATCCTTGAGCCATAATACAGTCTGAAACTCCCAAAAATCTAAGAGTTGAAGCTAGAGTTTCTACATATTCCCTTGCCTCATCTGGGGAAGCCATATCAGGTTCACTTACAATTTCAATAAGAGGAACTCCTGCCCTGTTATAATCCATAAGGGTCGCATTATTTTCGTCATGGTTAGATTTACCAGTATCTTCTTCCATGTGGATTTCGGCAATTCTGATTTTTTTGTCTGAAGAAAGGCTTATATAACCATTTGTAGCGTAAGGCTTGTCAAACTGAGTGATTTGATATCCCTTAACCAAGTCAGGATAAAAATACTTCTTCCTATCCATCTTTTGATCATTTCTAATATCACAATTAAATGCAAGACCTGCCATAACAGCAAATTCTACAGCTCTTTGGTTCATTTGTGGAAGGGTTCCAGGATGACCTAGGCATATTGGGCATACATTGGTATTTGGAACAGCCCCGAATTCATTTTTACAAGAGCAAAACATCTTTGTTTCAGTGGATAGCTCCACGTGAATTTCCAATCCTATTATTGTTTTAGTTTTCATTTATACTCCTTAAAAATTTCTCACTAGCATTTAATAATTTATTATCTTCAAATCTGTTGGCTATGAATTGAACTGAACCTGAAATTCCACTTCTTACAGGTACAGATATACCGCACATACCAGAAAGATTTACGATAACATTAAAGCCATCAGCCTTAAAGTCACTTAGAGGATCGTCAATATCTTCATCCATTTTTGGTGGTAAGTTGGTAGTTGTTGGAGTTATAATCAAATCATAGTCTTCAAATATTTTTTCTAATTCTTCTTTAATTAAAGTTCTAATCTTTAGACCCTTTTTATATATTTTTTGATCATCATTAGCTGAAAGATACATTGTTCCAAGGGCAATTCTCCTTTGAACCTCTTCTCCGAGCCCCTCTGACCTAGACTTAACGAATAAGTCCTCAACATTTTCATAAGAATCTGCTTGATAACCATACCTTACGCTATCATATCTACTCATATTAGATGATACTTCCGAACTCATAACAACATTGTAGACAGGATTTGCGTATTTAGCATAATTCAAATCTATTGGCTGTAAATCCGCTCCTAATTTTTTAAGAGCTTCCAAGGCTATTTTGTAGTCTTCTTTTACAGCATCTTCAATTCCTTCATATAGACTAGAATCAGTTTTGATATAGGCGATTTTTTTATTAGAAAAATCATAATCTTCAAAAGTATAATTATATTTTTCTAAATTTGATGTCATATCTTTTGGATCAGCTGAGGAGCTTATATCAGCAAGCCTTCTTAAATCTTCGATATTTTTAGCAAATAAGGAAACTTGATCAAGAGTATTGGCCATAGATACAACACCATATCTACTCATTATAGAATAGCTTGGTTTATAACCAATTATATTACAATATGAAGCAGGACATCTTACAGATCCACCTGTATCCGTACCTAAAGCTACCAAGACATCTCCTTGAGCGACTGCTACTGCAGATCCTGAAGAAGAACCTCCTGGAACTCTTTGATGATCAAGAGGGTTTTTAGTAGGTCCAAAATAAGAAGTCTTGCCCCTACCACCCATTGCAAACTCATCCATATTTGTTTTAGCGACAATAATGGCATCCTCAGCAAGTAAATTTTCTATTACACTTGCATTATATAAAGGTCTAAAATCTTTAAGCATCTTTGAGGCACAAGTCATTTTCATATTTTTATATGAAATATTATCTTTGACAGCTATTGGAAGGCCAAACAATTTGCCAAGCTTTTTACCGCTTTTTAGTTTTTTATCAAGCTCTTTTGCTCTTTCAACTGATCCTTCATGGTCTATGCTGATATAGGCGTTTAACTTATCGTCTTCAATTTTTTCTAATGTCTTACCTATATGCTCTTCAACACTAATTTTTCCATTTTTATAATCTGATAATAATTGTTCAATATTCATTTAAGCTCCTATAGTTTCCAATCGAGTCTAAAATAACCATATTCTGTGTCTTTTGCGTTTTCTAAAGCTTCACTCCTACTAATAGATTCTAGTGGCTTGTCTTTTCTAAATACTGCCTTGTGGTTTGATATAAGCTCTGTCATCTCAACGTTATTAGTATCAACAGTAAATATATCTTCTATAAAATCTATTACTATGTTAAATTTGTCAGATAAGAGCTCAACATCCTTGCCATCAAGGCTAAGATTTGCTAGTCTGTAAATCTTTTTTACTTCTTCTTTATTCATTCTACATTCCTTCCAATTCTTTTAAGAAATCATAAAGTTTTTGATCTTCATAAATTTCTACATTTAACTCTTCAGCCTTGGTTTTCTTAGATCCGGCTTTTTCACCAGCTAGTAAAATATCTGTATTTTTTGATACAGAACCTGTAACCTTGCCTCCGTTTTTTTCAATAAGATTTTTTATATCATCACGTTTGTAATTTTCAATAGTTCCTGTTATTACAAAGGTTAAATTATTTAACCCATCACTATTATTATCTTCTTTTGGCTTAGAAATTTCTATACCCTTGGCCAATAAATTTTCTATGGATTTGCTGATATTTGGGTCTGAGAAAAATTCGACGATATTTTCAGCTGTTATTTCACCTATATCATCAATATCTGTTAGCTCATCGACCTTACTAGCCCTTAATTTATCAAAGCTTTTAAATTTATTTGCTAAATCCCTAGAAGTTCTCTCCCCAACATTAGGTATACCAATAGCATATATGAAATGTTGAAGGTCTACTTTCTTGCTATTTTCGATTGCTTCTAATAAATTTTTAGTTTTCTTATCACCAAATCTTTCAAGCTTAATCAACTGATCGTAAGTTAGATCGTAAATATCATCAACTTCGTTTATATCTAATTCATCCATCAATTGGGCAATGGTCTTTTCTGAAAGTCCCTCAATATCCATGGCATTCCTAGATGCAAAATGCTCTATTCGTGCTAAAAGCTGAGGTTTGCAGGAAATTGAATTTGGGCAAACTATGTGTACATTTTCTTGAATTAGTTCACTAGAGCAATATGGACAAAACTTAGGCTTTTCGATTTCCCTTGTCCCTTCTTGATTTTCATCAACTACACCTAGGATTTCGGGTATAACGTCATTTGATCTACGAATAAATACCCTGGAGCCAATCTTGATTTTCTTCCTTAAAATATCATCATAATTATTTAGAGTTGCCCTACTAACGGTAGCTCCGGAGAATTCTACAGGATCTAAGATTGCACTAGGAGTAACTTTACCAGTCCTTCCGACATTCCATACTACTTTTAGCAATGTTGTGGTGTACTCCTCAGCTTCAAATTTAAAAGCTATTGACCATCTAGGAAATTTATTTGTATTAGATAATACTTCTTGGGTTTTCTTGTCGTTTATCTTAATAACTACACCATCTGTCAATATGTCTATCTTTTTTCTTTCTTCTTCTATAAATTTAAGTTCTCTAATTATCTCATCTAGGTTATGAACCTTTTTGTGGTAAGGATGTATATTAAATCCTTGATTTTTTAAGAAGTCCAACATATCTTCTTCAGTTTTTAAATCCAAATTGTTTGTTGGCACAGCATAAAAATATGCGGTTAGGTTTCTTCTTGCAGTTTCTCTTGTATCAAGATTTCTAAGAGCACCCGCTGCTGCATTTCTTGCATTTTTAAGCTGAATTTCATTATCTTTGTTGTATTTGGCTAATTCTGATAGGGGCATCAAGGCTTCACCTTGAATTTCTAGAAGAGATTCTTCCTTTATAGTCAGAGGAATGGATTTAATGGTCTTTACTTGAGCTAATATTTCCTCACCAACAACTCCGTTGCCCCTACTAGCCGCACTTGTGAGTTTTCCATTTTCATAAGTTAGGTTGACAGTTAATCCGTCAAACTTGTATTCCATTATGAATTCTATTTCATCTAGCTTATCTTCATGGTTATCGTTATATTCTTTTCTAAGTCTTTGACATCTATCAATCCAATCTTCTAGCTCAGCATAAGATTGGGCCTTGTTTTGAGAAAGAAGTTTTGTTAGATGGTAATGTTTTTCAAACTTGTCTAATATTTGCCCACCTACAATTTGAGTTGGAGAATTATCTAGAACAATCCCACTTTCATTTTCTAGCTTTTTTAGTTTATCATAGAGTTTATCATATTCACCATCTGAGACCAAGGGCTCATCAAGAGTGTAATAATGATAATTTAATTCATTAATTTTTTCAATTAATTGGCTTATTTCTTCTCTTATATTCATTTTATACCTTCTCTATTGGTGCATAATCCTGATTTAGTTTTTTTAATCCTTTATTATCGAAAGCCACTACTAACTCGTTGCCTTTTTCTTGTTTATTGATTTGAACAATCATTCCTACACCCCATTTGGAGTGTTTAACCTTATCACCAATCTTAAAATCCTTATCACTAGCTTCTGTTTTTGTAAGTTTTTTTCCGAGAACTTGATGGCGGACTTTCTCTCTCATATAATCTTCTGCCATAGTTTTTTCGTATTCTTTGGAAGAAAATCCGTAAGATGCAATTTTTTCTTCAAGCCTTAGTTTATCAATTATTTCGTCAATAAATCTCGATGGCTTATAATATACAAGCTTACCGTAATTTCTCCTAGCTTGGGCACTGGTTAGGAATAATTTTTCTCTAGCCCTTGTGATAGCTACATAAAAGAGTCTTCTTTCTTCTTCAATATTGCCCTCATCTATGCTTCTTTTGCCAGGAAAAAGTCCTTCATCCATACCAACAACAAAGACAACAGGAAACTCCAAGCCCTTAGCAGCGTGCATGCTCATAAGTGACACACATTCCTCGCCACTTTCGGTTTTATCCAAATCTGAAAGCAAGGATAGATTTTCAAGATAATCATATATGTTTGCCTCAGGATTTTCTTCTTCATATTCTGCTGCCGATGAAATAAACTCATTTATATTATCAATTCTAGATCTATCTTCCACCGTATATGAAGATTCTAACATCTTTAGATAAGAACTTTTATCTAAAACATCATCAATCAAATCTACTATTTTGTAATTATCTATATTATCGAAAATTTCTTTTAGCGGGCCATAGAATTTACTAGTTAATTTTTTAAGTCTATCAGTAAGTAAATAGTTAAATTCCTTGTCTATCATCAAATCAAGCATGGATATATTATGTCTATTAGCGATTGTCTCTAATTCCTCAATTGATTTGTTGCCAATCCCTCTTTTTGGTTCATTAATTATCCTTTTTAGGGATAAGTTATCTTTTGGGTTAACTATAATTTTTAGATAAGCAACCAAGTCCTTTATCTCTTTTCTGTCGTAGAATTTAAGACCGCCTATAACCTTATAGTTTATCAAACTTTTCATCAAGACTTCTTCAAATGGTCGAGATTGGGCATTCGTCCTATAAAGGATTGCGAAGTCATGAGGACTAAACCCTTCTGCCATCATGTTTTTAATATTATCTAATACATATTTGGCTTCTTCGCTTTCAACAGAATTAGACTTATAAACAACCTTATCTCCTTGATTATTTTCAGTCCATAAATTTTTCTCTTTTCTTTCAGTGTTATTTTCTATAAGTTGGTTGGCAGTTTCTAGGATATTTCCTGTAGATCTATAGTTCTGTTCAAGTTTTATAAGCTCAGAGTTTTTGAAGTCA
The DNA here is from genome assembly GCF_947087635.1 of Anaerococcus tetradius. Lineage (NCBI taxonomy): Bacteria > Bacillati > Bacillota > Tissierellia > Tissierellales > Peptoniphilaceae > Anaerococcus > Anaerococcus tetradius. The sequence goes on along the minus strand of NZ_CAMUDP010000002.1, from coordinate 9,432 downwards.
TTTTCAAAATTTAAAATATTTGAAATATTGGCACCCCTAAAACTATATATGGACTGGTCAATATCGCCAACCACCGTCACATTATTATGAAATCCTGCAAAATACTTAATAAGTTCGTATTGGCTATTATTTGTATCCTGGTATTCATCAACAAAAACATATTCAAACTTTCTTTGATAATATTCTAGACATTCTTTATCTTTATAAAACAAGTACAAAAGTTTATCAATCAAATCATCAAAGTCTAAGGCGTTATAATAGAATTTCTTCTCTTCGTATTTTTTGTAAACTTCATAAAACATATCGCCCTTTGTAAAATATGTATTCAATCTGAGAAATTCTTCAGGGTCCATGGACTTGTTTTTTGCACTAGAGATAACATTTTGGCATTCTTTTACAGAAACATCGTCCTTATACTCTAGTTCATCAATTATTTCCTTTATTAGGGTTCTTTGATCAGATGTATCATATATTGTAAAATTCCTATCATAACCTATCTGATCTATATTCATCCTCAAAATTCTTGCACAGATCGAGTGAAATGTGCCTATCCAAAGATGTGAAACATCCATATTTAATAGCTTGGAAATTCTTTGTTTCATTTCATTTGCTGCCTTATTAGTAAATGTTATGGCAATTATATTTCTTGGATCAATACCTTTTTCTTCAATAAGATAGGCAATACTCGTTGTAAGAACCCTAGTTTTACCTGAACCTGCACCAGCTAAAACGAGTAAGGGGCCTTTGTCATGAAGTACTGCCTTTTTTTGCATATTATTTAATCCATCTAAGTTCATATTTCACATCCTTCCATCTATCCCATTATACCATAAAAATAAAAGAGTAAGTCGACCTTACTCTTTATCTTTGTTTTTTCCTTCTTTTAAATTCTTTTCAATTAGTCTTTCTAATACAATGTCGTAGCCATTTGAGCCATAATTAAGTGATCTATTAACTCTTGAAATTGTTGCAGTTGATGCACCGGTTTCTTCTTCTATTACGCTATAAGTTTTTCTAATTTTTAGAAGTTTCGCAACATGTAGCCTTTGAGCTATAGATTGAATTTCTCTAGCTGTACAGATATCAGTGAAGAAATCATAACATTGTTCAATATCATCTAGCATTAATACTGCTTCAAAAAATTCATCTATTTCCTTATTTCTTAATTTACTTTCTTTCATTTATTTATTTCTCCTATCTCTTAGAATATTAATTAAATCTTTGCACAAATTTTTGTTTTTTGCGAGTAAGGGACCATGAAGGTAGCTTCCAATAGTATTTTTATACCTAAATCCTTCACTCTTATCCTTACCATTATTACCATTACCCTCTATCACATAAGCAAAAGGCTTTTGTTTGGATCCTAAAAATGTTACTCCACCATGATTTTCAAAGCCAGTGTACAAATCATCTTCATTTAAAGCAGATCTAACTTTGATATTTCCTGTAAATCTGTGTTTGTTTTCCTGGTTGATTGTATAATGATCAAATATTCTCAGACCATCAATTTTTTTGTTATAGGCATCATAGTAATATTGGCCAAGTAATTGATATCCTCCACATATAGCTAATAGTATACCACCATTTTCAATGTAGGCTACTATAGAATCTCTTTTTTTTATCAAATCTTTTTGCACTATACTCTGCTCATAGTCCTGACCACCTCCGAAAAATACGAAATCATACTTTTTATAATCGAAATCATCTCCTAGGCTAATAATATCTACATTTGTATCAAAGCCTGCTTTTCTAGCTTCATGGGCAAAGGCCATTATATTTCCTACATCTCCGTAAGTATTTAACAAATTTCCATATAAGTGTGCTATATTTATAATCATAATAAATTCAACACCTCTCTTAATCTAAGCATAGCTGTATAAGTTGATAGAATATATACATTTTTAGACTTGCAATATTTAATTATTTCAATAATATCTTTCTCATAATCAAATTCTTTGATGTCAGAATCAAATATTTCTGCAATTTCAAGTCTTCTCTTCATATCAAAAGATCTAGTACCAGAAACATATATGTCTTTGATATCCATAGCCTTTAATTTTTCGTAATGAGAATCATAAATCCAACTAACATCTAAGCCATCGGCATAGTTATCATTTAAAAGACATATTAAACTAATATCTTTCTTATTTAATAATATAAGTTCGATGATTTGGTTAAGACCAGTAGGATTTTTAACAAGATTTATAATAACATTTTTATCTGCTATTTTTAAATTCTCTTGTCTACCAAAAACATTCTTCTGAGTTTTTAAGCCATCGTGAATTTCGTCATATGAAAGACCCATCTCCTTTGCTAAAGACAAGGCAGCTAAAGCATTATATATATTATATAAACCTCCAACTGAAATCTCATACTCTTCAGCACCTACCATAAACTTAGAAAAGTTACTTTCTAATTTAACAAGCTCATTAATTTCATATTTAATATTTTTAGAGCTAAAATTACAATTAGGACAAGTAAAATCTCCTAGAGAAGAATAATTTACTAATTTGTATTTTAAAATACTATTGCATCTTGGGCAGAGTATGCCATCTGAATTGTTTTCAGCATCGAGGATATAATCGTGTTGGATTTGATTTTTATCCCTAATAGCATAATAAACCTTATCGTATTTATCCATTTGTTCATAGGCAAAAATTGGTAAATCACCATTTGCTATTATCTTAGCTTTAGGCATTTCTTCCATGCCCTGCATGATTTTGTCAAATATATTATATATCTCACCAAATCTATCCATTTGATCTCTGAATATATTCGTAAATACTACATAGTCAGCTTTTAAGAACTTTGCAATTCTTTCCAGATTAGCCTCGTCTACCTCAAGAACTGCTACAGTTTCTATTTTCTTTGGGTTATCAAGAAGAGTTGTGATAATACCTTGAACCATATTTGAGCCAGATTCATTTGTATAGACCCTACTGTAATGTTGCCTTAAAATATTACTTATAAAATGAGTTGTCATGGTTTTGCCATTGGTTCCGGTTACAAAAATAAATTTTGTATTGGAAGATAACTCTTCTAGTATGTTTTTATCTAGTTTATAAGCTATATAACCAGGTAAAGACGTAGCTTTATGTTTAGTAATTCTAAGGCCTAATCTAATAAATTTTGCTATATTTTTTACTACTTTACTTTTTAAACTCATAGGTCTACTATATACCCAAAAATTAAATTACGCCATAGTCAAAATAATATTTCAAATGAATTTTCGTCATTTTTTATAGGGACTTCTATTATGTCCCTTGAGTCAATTCTTACAAATCGTTGATTAGAAATTTCTTCTAGGAAATTATCAATATTTTTTCTGCTTCCCTGAAGGTAAACTTCTACATCTCCATTATATAGATTTTTGACACTGCCGGTTAACTTGTAGGTATTTGCAATCCTTAAAGCATGGTATCTAAAGCCGACACCCTGGACCCTTCCTTTAAATATTATCTTTAATCTTTCCATTAGTACCTCTTTAATATACTATAACATTAAACATGCTAATTTGTAAAGTTTTTCTTTGCTCTTGACATAATTTTTGTAAAAGTTATAATGATAGTACACCCCCTATGGGTGTAGAGGAGGTTATATGAAAAAACGTTTTGATGTTAGTGGGATGACTTGCGCTGCTTGTCAAGCTAATGTTCAAAAGGCAGTGGAGAAACTAGGAGTTGATAGTGTTAATGTAAATCTCATTAGTGAATCAATGACTGTTAATTATGATCCTTCAAAAATTAATAAGGAGGATATTATCAAAGCTGTAGTTGATATTGGTTACGGTGCAAGGCCTAAGAATGATACAAATTCTGAAAATACAAGCTTAAAAGAAGTCGAAGAAATGTCTACAATTAATAGGCTTAAAATTTCTTTTGCCTTTCTCATACCGCTTATGTATATTTCTATGGGCGAAATGATAAATCTACCTATTCCTGGTATCTTTAAAGGACTTACTGGCGCAGTGAACTATGCTTTTGTCCAATTTCTATTAGCGATTCCTGTAATATTTATCAATCGTAAATTCTTTATCAGTGGATTTAAAGGGCTAATAAAGAAAGCTCCAAATATGGATACCCTGGTTGCTTTGGGTTCTAGTGCAGCTTGCATTTTTGGTATATTCGCTATAATGAGGATGTCATATGCTCAAGCTACTTCAGATTTTGATACTCTCATGCACTATAGGCATAATATTTATTTTGAATCCAGTGCGACAATACTAACCCTTATAACTCTAGGTAAGTATTTTGAAGCAAGAAGTAAGGGCGAAACAAAATCATCCCTTAAAAACCTAATGGAGTTAGCTCCAAAAAGAGCAAATATTATCAAGGATGGAGTAGAAAAATCTGTAGATGTTTCCGACTTGGTAAAGGGCGATATTGTTTTGGTTAGACCTGGTGAGGCAATACCTGTTGATGGAATTATTATTGAAGGTTCATCATTGGTTGATCAATCAGCTATTACTGGTGAAAGCATAGCGGTCAATAAAGGAATTGGCGATGAAGTTATATCTGCAAGTATTAATAAACAAGGTTCTTTTAAATTTAAAGCAAGTAGGGTTGGCGAAGATACGACAATCTCTCAAATTATTAGTTTAGTGAATGATGCTAATGAAACAAAGGCCCCTATTGCTAGAATTGCTGATAAAGTCGCAGCAATCTTTGTTCCACTTGTAATAGTGATAGCTATAGCTACATTTGTTATTTGGACTCTAGCTAGTAAAAACATAGAGTTTGCTTTAAATCTTATGATTGCAGTATTGGTTATATCTTGTCCATGTGCTCTAGGTCTTGCGACCCCTATGGCTATAATGGTTGCTACGGGAAAGTCAGCCCAACTTGGTCTATTATTCAAGAATGCAGAAAGTTTAGAGAATCTTCATAAGACAAATACAATATTATTAGATAAAACTGGAACAATCACTGAAGGAAAACCTGTTGTAACTGATGTCGCTACCGATCTAGATGAAAAAGATTTCTTAGAAGTTGCTTATAGTATCGAAATAAATTCTGAGCATCCCCTAAGCTCCGCCATAGTAGCATACGCCAAGGAAAAATCAGTTAGACAGCAAGAGGTTAATAACTTTAAAGCCATAAGCGGATTAGGTATTAGTGGACAAATTTCCGATAGGACATATCTTGCTGGAAATGAAAGGCTTATGACTGAAAATAATATATCCTTAGGTAAATACGAAAAACTGGCTTTAAGATATTCAGAAGAAGGAAAGACTTCTATGTATTTTTCTGATGGTGAAAAAATTATAGGACTAATGGCTGCTCAAGATATTCCTAAAGAAAGTTCGAGAAAAGCTATAAGGGAGTTAAAAAATCTTGGCTATGAATTAATAATGCTAACAGGTGATAATGAAAGAACAGCTGAGGCTATACGCAAAGATTTAGCCATAGACAAGAAATTTGCTCAAGTCTTACCCCAAGATAAGGATAAAGTTGTAAGAAAACTTCAAAAAGAGGGTAAGAAAGTAACGATGGTAGGAGATGGAATCAATGACGCCCCTGCCTTAGCTAGAGCAGATATAGGTGTAGCCATAGCTAGTGGTACAGATATTGCAATAGATTCTTGTGATGTTGTCCTAATAAAAAATTCCCTACTAGATTTGGTCGAATCTATCAAATTATCACAGATGACAATAAAGATAATAAAGGAAAATTTATTCTGGGCATTTTTCTATAATATCATCCTCATCCCTATTGCTGCAGGTCTCTTATATCCATTCATCGGTTTAACCCTAAATCCAATGTTTGCAGCCCTAGCTATGAGTATGTCATCTGTCTTTGTCTGCCTTAACTCTTTAAGACTTAGGTCCTTTAAAGCTAACAATAAAGAAGAAAAAAATAATAATGAAGAAAAAGAAGTAAATGAAAAGGAGATTAAAATGAGCGAATTAAATAAAATGATTGTAAAAGTTGATGGTATGATGTGTGAAAATTGTGCTAAGCATGTTAGTAAAGCCTTAATATCTTTAGCTGGTATAGAAAATGTCGATATTGACTTAGCTAATAAAGAAGCCTTGGTAGATTATTTTGGATCTATTAATGAAAAAGAAATATCAGATGCTATCAACGAAGCTGGATATGAATATAAAGGTATTGAATATAAATAATGCAAGCTGATAAAGCAAAAACTATCAGAAAACTTAAAACTGTTCGAGGTCAAATTGATGGTTTAATTAAAATGATTGAGGATGACAGGTATTGTATAGATGTTTCTAATCAACTCATGGCATCAATCTCAATCCTTAAAAACATTAATAAGGACGTAATGCAAGCCCATCTTGAGCATTGTCTCTATCAGTCATTAAACAGTGACGATAAAGAAGATATCAAAGAAAAAATCAAGGAAATAGAAAAAGTCATAGGAAAACTTAACAAGATATAATAGTTCAACATAAGCTAAGCTACTTTAAAATGATAATAGTAAATTCCAAAATAAAGGATTACTATTTTAAATTAAGCTACTATAAAACTATCTAATCTTGATGGAAAGACAATAAAACTCCCCTCTATCGCACAGATAGAAGGGAGTTTTTTAAAATTCCTTTATATATTTCATAAATCCATTATTTTTTTCTAGTATCTTAAATATTACTACACCAATGATACTTACCATTATGAATTCACTTGCCATAAATTCAAGAATCATAATTATCAAGACAGCATCATTTGCTAAAATAAAATATGTTCCTAAAGCTGGCACGATTACCATTAGCACTGGCCACAATGATGCTATAAATAGGCTTTTTGTTCTTTTTATAAGCTCAAAGGCTATCAAAGATGATAAAGTCCCAAATATCACATCAAAAGCAAGCATTGGTGAAAACATATTAGCTATAGCACAACCTAAAACAAGACCTGGAATAAATCTCTTGTTGTAGAATACTAGTAAGACCATAATTTCGCTAAAACGAAGTTGAATAGGTCCGTAAGAAGCCATAGGCAGTAATAAAGTTAGAACAGCATAAAGTGCTGCTACAAGTGCTGACTTTACTAAAAAATTAGTGTCTAAGTTATTATTCATTTTTTTCTCCTTGATATTTTTTATAATGGGTCCCAAGAAACATTACCTAACTATTATAGCATAAAATACACGTTTTGCAAATTATAGAATTTTATAATACACATGAAATAACATAGAATAACATATAATTTTTGACGGATTTTTGACGGAGATAAATTTAAGTATGTATAATGGAAGCAATTAAAAAGGGGCTGTTGCAGAATGAATAAATCGTACCATTATCGTTAGAAGAACCTCCACGGAAAGTCTCATAACGCCGACGGGCTAACCTCCTCCATCAGTAGGCAGGCACTAATATGCCCACCGGCAAGGAGAGGTAAAATTTCCTAAGAGAACCTTATAACGATGGTACGATGATTATTCATAGTTTTGTAACATCCCCTTTTCTATGAAAATAAACACTTCAGTTTTTAGTTGTTAAGCAGTAATATAGTAATCTTAGCTAAGTATCTATATTTTTAATTTATTTTTAGTTCTTTCCTCAAAGCTTCTTGTAATAGTAATGAAAAGTTTACATTATTCTCTATCCCAGCTTCGTTTAAATAACTTGGGATTGATAATGTCTTCTTTACAGTCTTAGTATTAGACTTCTTTACATAATCTGTTAAATCTAAAGATACATAGTTTTTAAAACTACCTTTATGTGAAAAATATTCTTTGTCATCTTCATCTATCTTTATTTCAATATCGTCTATACTAGATGACTTTGGCATTTCGTTAGGTTTCGTATAGTATTCAAATAGATATGCTCCTAAGGCATCCTGAGCCATTCTTAGAGCATCATTAACGCTATCGCCCCAAGATATACATCCTTCTAAGTCTGGAAATATAACTGTGTAACTTTCACTATCCTTTTCTTTTAAAAATATAGCTGGGTAATTTATAAACATATACTTACTCCTAATATTTGTTCTATGGTAAGGAGGGGCTATTTCAGCCCCGTTTGTTTTAGAATTACATGTTCTGTACCTTTAGGTAAATCCTTACCTCCATGGTCAGGTACAATTATAATCCTACCATTCTTAAAGTTTTTGAATTTCTTATGTGACCCATCACCAGATGGAATATAAGTAAATCCATTTTTCTTTAAGAGTTTAATCATTTGCTTTGACGTCATCGGCATATGATTACCTCCTTACACTATTATTATACGTACAATTACGTATGTAGTCAAGAAGATTAAATGTATTTTAGAAATACCCAGCTAAGGTCTATATAAGATAAACTTTTTATTTTTACATAAAATACCACTTTATATTTTGTGTTTTAAGCGATTTTAATTTTAAAATGGTGTTATAGTACCTTTACAAATAAATTTGTTTTACTGGATTCTTATCCAATGACTAGTATCTCCTGAAAGCCAGTTCGGAAACTCCTTTCCTATTTAATTTAAACTTAACTTTACTCATATGCTTCAACCCATACTTTCTTATTCCAGGATAAGGGAATCGAGTGATCTATACCTTCAAGTTCCTTTCCAAAAACTCTAAACTTTTGACCAAAGAACTTCATTTCTTGGCCTTTAGCCTTGATTGATTTGAAATCAACCTTATCAACCAAGCCCATCTTCTATAAATACTTTTTAAGTTTCTTAAAAGATGAGTGTGACGTAGAAATTCTATGAGCGGTATGGATGATATTTTTACCATCCATTAAAAACCAAAGCTCGGCCATGTAGACTATCTCGGTCTTACCATTCCTACGTGGTACTGCGTAACCAAATTTAGAGTGAGTCCATAAACCATCATCATTAACTGCAAAAATATCTTTAATAGGCTTTTCTTGCCATGGATAAGGACTTAAACCAGTCTTCTTATAGATATCTATAGCTTCTTGGCCAAGACTCTTTTCATAATCAAGTATCACCGACTGGCTGGGAGTCTGACAACCATATCGAACCATCATGACTCCTTCCAATAAAAAATAGCAGTTTTACGACTTACTCAGGTCGATAAAATTAAATAAATAAGGCTGTAATCAAACTGGTTATTAACTCAGGATGTTCCAGGAAATAATCTTTAACCTTATGCATATTACTATTATTTTGTATATAATCAATACCTTTAGAAGATATCCTAATATCAGAAAAATCACCTAAGGCAATCCTATTATTACCCCAAGCCTTCTCAAAGGCCATCCCACTTATATATCCATCTTCCTCCATCATATAAATAACATCATTCAGGTATTCTTCAGATATATCATTAAACTTAATAGCAGCTTTGAAAGAAGCATCAGTAAAAGCAATTTTTCTTTTTAAGACTCCATAAAAATATGTCAAAATCTTAAAAACTAAAACATCATAATCATCCTTTGCCATAACTTCTCCTTTTTTGTACTGATAATTTATCATAACAAGTGCAACACAAAATAAACTCATAGCTAATCAGCTGT